>NZ_LARL01000060.1:0-18337 GCF_000980295.1 Odoribacter sp. N54.MGS-14
GTCGGGCGTTCGGAAAACCTAACCGGACACTCGTTCCTGCTCCAATGGTCTTCCGCCATAAAACCCTGCATCTCACGTTAACACGACCTGGCAAAGGAAGGATTAGAAAAATTTTATAGAATAAAATACCGGCTCACCTCTATCGGATTATGGATAATTGGGTTACTTTACCGGAAAATCTTTTTTCGCTGAAATTTATGGTTTTCAGGTTCGGTTTAGCTTGCCAGGCAGTGATAACGTCAGTCGGAGGTGTTCGTGTTCGGGGACCATTGGAGCTCTGGCGAGTGTCGTCTTGCTTTTTCTGAACGACCGACCGGTGGTGTCTGACGGAAACGTAACGTAAAGTTTTTTGCGCAGTGAGGAGTTCCGCCGGTCAGTGAAAGAAAAAGGTAGATGACCGACAGAAGCGACCGCGTCCCCGAACACGAATACCGAAGACGAACAAGGACCGGAATAATTCTACGTTTTAAGTAGGTACCAAGATTTCAATAGGTACAAGAAATACATTACATCGGTCAAAGTAGATTCGCTTTGGCCAGTTCCCAAATATTTCTCACGCTATCCCGGTCATACTTCCGGTAGGGTTCTCCGAACCGTTCCTCCACTTTCTTCAATTCTTCCCAATCCACCAAACAAGCATGCTTCTTATGTTTTTCGTCCTTATTCACCGAAACAAAGTCGGGAATATCGCTCAAATGCCAGACATCCCACTCGTGAACAAACAAGGTGGCATTCCAATGCAGGTGTTCTCCTTTGGCCAAATTTTCAAACCGCTCGTTTCCCAAAGCCTTTACATATTCCTCTTCAGTAGACCATTGTGCAAAATCCTGAGGCGTAAGCCCGGCTAATTGCAACTTGGTATAAATATGGGAGGCAGCCGAAATATTGGTCATCTTTTTAATCGGCGACAACGCTTGCCAAGGCACCTGTTTCTCCACAGCTTTCTGTGCATTGTAATAGGCATGGATCTTCCGGGCAGTCATCTCCCGACTCTCATTGATGATAATATCTTCAGTGTAAATATTGTCGTTACTGCCATATAAACAAATTTCTTTAAAACATTCCTTCGCTTGCTGAATATAACTGTAATCTCTTGTATTATAGACATCTGTCAAAATTTTAATCTGATCGTTATCGGTTTCCCTTGAAATGAAATGCGACAATTCGACCGCAGTCTTTATATTCAATTCATCTTCTCCCAAAGCGACCAGAATGTATTTCAACCCGGCCAACTTATCTTTCAACAAATTGAAAAACTCACTACTATTCACTTCCGCCTCGTGATATTCGAGCTGATAATTCTTTAAGCCTGGATAATAATGTTCGAAACGACCCGCCTTGCATTTCATCTCTTTATCGATAATCGTAGCCCGGAAAGTCGATCCGACAAACTGCCCCTGTTCTATCATTGCTTTCAATGCCTCACTCCCCATATTCCCAAATCCGATAATCAGCATACTGAAATCAGACAAGGCGACAGCTTTAGAAGTTTCCAGTTTCAGGGCATTCACAGGAGGATAATTCGTGATCAATTCCTGAGCCGCCAACTTAGACCGGTTAAAAATATGTACTTCGACATTCAAAGGACCGATTTTTTCTGCAAAAAGATCGATCAGTTCTTCCGAATCGGCATTCACATAAAGCCTTAATTCCTTGGGTAATAACTGCAATCGCCGGATTTCCCCGATCACTTTCAGGGACATGTGAATATTATAATCTTCATTCTCGGACAAGAAAAACATCCGGCAAACCGATTTATCGACCAATTTGGAAATCTTTAATTCGTCGAAAGCAACCTCTTCAGAAAAATCTTTTTTCAGGAACACCGCCTCTGTTTTACTGATTTTTTCAAATAAAGATTCTTTATCCCGGAGACGGGGTAAGGACAAATTTATTTTTGGGAAAGCCACCAATTTGTGTTTTACATTCTTATCGATAAAAAGAATAAAACGCTTCCTGTCTTTTTTCAGTAAATCTTCCGCCAAAGCTACAGCTCCTTCGTTCAAATCGAAAAAGATATAACTGTCTTTCGGGGTAGAGAGTTTTAATTTCAGCCAGGACAGGAATTGTTTGCCGAACAATTGCAAAACGACCAGAAAGCTGACCAGAAATGCCGCAAAGTGAATAATAGAAAAAGCGAACATATAAGTCGCGTTTGTATGCATATGATGCCTGACTTCGAGTAAATCCGAATGCAGGAAAAACATGTGAAACGTGGACAAAAAAGAACGGACCACCAAGGTTATCAGCGATTCTTTCGTCCCAGCTTCCCAATAACCGATGCAATAAATTACAAATCCTGCCAGGGCAGTCAGTGGAATCAAGCCCCAATCCCTGAACTTGTAAAACGATCGTTTATCCTTCACCAACCACAGACAACACAAAAACAACACAACGATAAATCCTGCCATTTTCAGGATTTCAAAAATCAAATTCTCCATCATATCAACCATTTAATTATTCCTCTTTCAACATCAGGTCACTTTATTGGCTTGTTCCACAAATACTACAATAAATCAGAGCGCCCGAAAGCGCTCTGTACACTTTTTTACCCCACTGTAAGAGCTTTCCTAAAACTACAGTTTAGCTCCGCATCCGCTACAAAAGAGAGCTTCAGCAGGCATCGATTTACCACATTGGGTACAAAATTTTCCTCCTGCCGGAGCAGCGGTGTTATTGTTCGTATTCCGGTAAGCTTCGCGGGCAATGGTATCGGCAGCAATCATCATCACTTTATCGTCCATTTTTGCCTGGGCAATCATCCCGGAAATCTGGGTAATCAATACCGGCCAGAACAAAAACATAGAAATCAAAGTCGGAACCGCCTGTTGTCCGAAAATCCCGACTCCGGCATCGACCCGAATCTGTTCGTTTGCCGGATAAATATGGACTTTCAATGCAGTTTTCATTCCCAATACAGCTTTAAACATATTCCCTTTCGTAATCGAGATATCATACCCACCGCTAATCAGATCCTGAGCCTGTACCTGGTAACCCTCATTAGTAAAAGTCCCGGTTATATCTTTAACTATAGCCGGAATAATCTCCGGTGAAGCAAAAAATGTCTTTGTTGATTTAAACGTTCCCATAGCCTAGCTTTTAAAGTTTTAAATCCTGAATTTCCTTGTACTGATGGATAGCATACAATACACTCATTTCTGCCAAAAGATTCTCTACCTCACTCAATTGACCGGGCGAAAGAGTCTGTTCCAATTTTTTTAATAAATTAACCACCAGATTAGCCTGATTTGTCAGCTCGTCGTCTGTTACGATCTGATCTTCCATTATTTTCCTGAATGTCGGCCGCTGAGCAACCAATTCATCGATGTTCAGTATTCCTTCTTTATCAAACAACATATTCTTTTATTTTAATTTGAAACCACAATGTTTACAATAAATCCAATCCTTTTCTAAAGGCTTTCCACAGTTAGGGCAAATCAGTCCGTCTTGTTCCAATTTTATATTTTTCAATATTCGCTGACATTGTTCTGTTTTACCCCATTTCAGAATCTCACGTACCCGAATTGCCGTAAAAGGATGAGAAGCTCCTAAAATAGCATAATTCTGTAACAATTTATCCCAAGTATTGTTTTGCAGCGTATCATAATAATCGGCTTGTTTTACAAACTCTTCGACATTCACATTTTGAGTAATCTCCCGCGGACCACCGGCTAGCCGAAGCTGTACTTCGACCACTTTCTCTATACTCCCTAAAGCAACAGCACCTGCACGATCTGCCGACAGTTCACTTCGCCTGCTCCAGTATTGCAAAGCCCAATACACCGGCATCACTGCATTTCCCAGTATTCCCATACGTTCTATATTCCTGAGTAAAGTCGAAGCCAGGGTATGGTAAAGCATGTGCCGGCAAGCGATATGTCCGCATTCGTGGGCTATAACCGAAGAGACTTCTTCATCGGTGAGGTATTCCAGCAATCCCGAAGTCACAGTCACCATCGTCCGGGTATCCCCCATCGCATAAGCATTCGGATAAGGATCCATTTCGAGATAAAACTCAGGTTCTGAAATTGAGAGCCTTTGACAAATCGGAGGCAATTTCTGATAAATTTCAGGCAGTTGAGTCGGTGAAAGCCGAATTTTATTCGCCATATTCATACCGTGCACAATCTGCTCGTCATAATAACGCATAAACAATTTCATCGCTGCTGCAAACCCAGGGATAGCTTCCATATTCCGGCGTGCAGCTTCATCTTCCGGATGAATATAATCAGCAGGTCTTACCATAACTTAACTTATTATTTTATACTAATCATATAATATTTCGAATCTTTCCAACTATCGATAAAACGATCCAAAGGATAATACCGGACAGGCTCTTCCATCGCAACATCGTAGACTTCGACCCGAGGCGGTTCCGAATAATCTATGTTACGAACGAGGACTACGTGATCGGGTATTTCCCCAATCCAGCGATCCTCGAATTCCTCCTGTTCAAGATTCCCGCTCAGCTCACCACCATCGACACAAGCAATGACATCGTGCCCTTGTTCTAACTCCCGGAACAATTCGTTTATCTCCCGGCAGAAGCGTCTCTCCACCTTCAATCCGAAACTCTCGACCAATTTTCCGATATATTTCAAAGGAGTCCCTTTCTCCTCCTCATACCAATGCTGCTTCAGCGCAATCTGTATCAGTTCCTCTTCCGTCACCTCTTTCCCTCGCTTTTGTAATACAGCAAGTTCAGAACGAATCACACACAGATTCCGACAAGACGATGCAGCAAAAAACACCGGAATATCGAGACTATTGCAAGCCACCTCGAAAGCCTCTCTCTCTTGTCCGTCATGCTGCAGGACCTGCCATATTTTCAGATTCTCCTCAGGAGTAGTATTCCCATCCAGATAAGCAGCCAAAAGCTCATCCGATAAAGAGTCCAGACGATCAAACATAATGTTCCTCCTCTCTTATTACTGCTATTAACTGTTTTACAGCCCGATGCCGGATGTTATACAAATTTTCCACAGTTACATTCATTTCCCGGGCTAACACTTTCGGGTCGAGGTCCTTTAACTCCAAATCGACCAACACCTGACGATATCGTTCATTATTCATTTTACGAATAGCATTCCAGACGTCCATCTTACTGATCAGTTCCGGTAAAAAATCAAAAACTTTCTCTTCTTCTTTTATTGGAGCCGATTGATTCCGATAATCCATCAGTACCCCTTTTCTTTTTTGAAAAAAACGTACAGCAACAACCGTCAACCAGGTCGTCAGTTTACTCCGGAAATCGAACTGCCGAAGTTTATACCAATTATCCGATTGTAAATAAAGATACAACTCGTTGATCAGCTCGTTTTTATCGAGTTGACAAGGACAAAACCGATGCAGTATATAATTGAACATCGGCGTACATTTATCAAAAAACAAATAACGGACAATCTCTTCATCACCGATAAGTAACCGATCGACTAATTCCCTATCACTAATCAGTGCGTAATCTTTTTCCTCCATATCCCATTAATCACCATAAAAAATACTCCTTATAGCACAATTTGTTTTAGTATTGCAAATATAAACATTCGTTCATTTTTCCAAAATTTTAATTTTGTAAATATCTGATTTTTCTTCTCCCGAAGCGATGATTTTTTTCTAACAAATATTTGTTTCACCGAAAATAAGCATTAAATTTGCGACCTGAAAATTTTCCTCAGGGGTACAATAAGCGGTTCATAACCCACCCCATGGTATTAACATTAAAACAACAAAACAAATGTACGCTATTGTTGAAATTGCAGGACAGCAATTTAAAGTAGAAAAAGACCGTAAGGTTTATGTTCACAGACTGGCAGCCGAAGAAGGCGCTCAGATAGAATTCGACAGTGTTCTTTTAGTGGACAATGACGGTCAGGTTAAGATCGGTACACCGAAAGTAGAAGGCGCAAAAGTTACCGCAAAAGTATTGAGCCACCTGAAAGGGGATAAAGTGATCATCTTCAAAAAGAAAAGAAGAAAAACTTTCGAAAGAAAGAACGGTCACCGTCAATATCTGACTCAGATTCAAATCGAATCTATCAACGCTTAAGCTCTGTAGAGTGATTTTATTATTTTGTAACTTCTAAATTATTAATACGATATGGCACATAAGAAAGGAGTCGGTAGTTCAAAGAACGGCCGTGAATCAGAAAGCAAACGATTAGGAGTAAAAATCTGGGGTGGACAATTTGCTAAAGCAGGAAATATCCTGGTTCGCCAAAGAGGTACTGTACATAATCCGGGTGAAAACGTAGGTATCGGTAAAGATCATACTTTATTCGCTCTGATCGACGGAACAGTTGTTTTCAGAAAGAAAAGAAACAACAAATCGTTCGTTTCAGTGGAAGCTGCTGCAGAATAAACTGAAAAGATATGAAATATTAAACTCCTGTATTCTGCTCGGATACAGGAGTTTTTTTTATAATTTTACCCTTCGAAAATAAGGAATGAGTAACGATAGAAGGTGGAACGATTAACAGTCAGCTTACCCTTGAATACATTGTCCGTCTGAAATCGTAAATCTAAAATATTCAAATTATGTTGAATCTGAAATTTATCCAGGAAAATAAAGAAACCGTCATAGAGCGCCTGGCTGTAAAAAATTTTGATGCCCGTGAATCCGTTGAAAAAATCATCGCTCTCGACAACCAGCGAAAATCCTTACAACAGGAGGCAGAAGCCAAACAGGCTCAAATGAATATCATCGCCAAAGAAATCGGTAAACTGATGCAATCGGGACAAAAAGAAGCCGCAGAAAAAGCCCGCCAGGAAACGGCCGATCTGAAATCAGCTATTGCGGGATTGAATAGCCGGCGCACCGAAGTCAGCAACGAATTAACCGACATTTTGCTCCGCTTGCCCAATATGCCCCATGCCTCTGTGGCTAAAGGAAAGTCTGAAGCAGACAATGAGATCGTTAAAATTGTCGACAACATACCCCAAAAGCATGAAAACGATCTGCCCCATTGGGAACTTGCCAGGAAATATGATTTGATCGATTTCGAAACCGGTGTAAAAATCACCGGTGCCGGTTTTCCCCTGTATAAAGGCCTGGGAGCACGACTGCAACGGGCATTGATCAATTTCTTCCTGGATGAAAATATCAAAGCCGGTTATCAAGAGGTACAACCACCCCTGATGGTGAATGCCGACTCTGGCTACGGAACCGGACAGTTACCGGACAAAGACGGTCAGATGTACTATGTCAACGAAGACAATCTCTATCTGATCCCGACTGCCGAAGTTCCGGTAACCAACATTTACCGCGACGTCATTCTGGACGGAGACCAGCTACCGGTAAAAAATACCGCTTATTCCGCTTGTTTCCGCCGGGAAGCCGGTTCTTACGGCAAAGATGTAAGAGGATTGAACCGGTTACATCAATTCGATAAAGTTGAAATTGTCCAGATCACCCGTCCCGAAGTATCCTACGAGGCCCTGGAAGGTATGGTGAAACATGTGGAGAGCCTGCTGATCAAGCTAGGCCTTCCCTATCGCATCGTTCGCTTATGTGGTGGAGATATCAGTTTCACCTCTGCCCTGACTTTCGATTTTGAAGTCTATTCCAAAGCACAGGAAAAATGGTTGGAAGTCAGCTCTGTATCCAATTTCGAGGAATTCCAGGCCAACCGCTTGAAATTACGGTTCAAAGACAAGGGAGATAAGAAAACGACAACCTGCCATACGCTGAACGGAAGTTCACTGGCTCTTCCCCGGATTGTCGCTGCCTTATTGGAAAACTATCAATGCGAAGAAGGTATACGGCTACCGGAGGTGTTGCAGACGTTTATGGGGACAGAGATGATAAGGTAAAAAGTAAAGACTAAAAGTGATGGACTAAAAAAAGCCAGAGGCGATGGGTTAAAGGTTAAAAGGTATTAGATGCCGAAGGCAAAGAATGGGAGCTATCTTAGAAGTTAAAAATTTGACTTAGAAGATAGCTCCTTTACTTTTTAAAATAGGAAATAGCTGAGAAATCCGTATCTTTGTAAGCAAATGTATCGGGGTTTATGAAATTTATTGTCATTCTTTTTTTGCTATTCACTTCTATTTATACACTGGCCCAACAAAGTGATTCTCAATTGGCCTATACCTATTATCAAGCCAAAGAATACGATAAAGCTGCCGAAAAATTTTTGAAATTATACGAACGCACACACTCGGCAAATTTTCTGGATTATTATATTATCTGCCTGATTAATGGTAAAGAATACGACAAAGCCGAAGATACCCTGAAAAAATTACTGAAAACCGACGATAGCAATAAAGATTTTCTGATCGACCTGGGCTATATCTATCAACAACAAGGGAAAACCAATAAATCGGAGGAATGTTACGGGAAAGCAATCAAAAAAATTATTCCGCAAAATACAGCAATCATTAATCTGGCCAATAAATTTAAAAATATCCGGGAATATAGCTGGGCGATCAAGACTTATCAGCAAGGCCGGATACTTTTGAAAAAAACGGATGCCTTTCTGAAAGAATTAGGGGATTGCTATCTGATGGAAAGAGATTACGAACAGATGATGCCTCTCTTTGTCCGCACCCTGGAACTGAACCCGGGGAGTATCGACAATATTACCGCCCAGCTAAGTTTTGCCCGTTCGAACGACATTGTCAATAGTATAGACCCGGTGATCGAAAAAACACTGAAATCCTTATGCCAGAAGACGGATTATCTCCCGGTTTTTGATGAATTGGCTGTATGGTATAATCTACAAATCCGGAATTATCTCCTGGCACTTCAACATGCCGTATTATTAAATAACAAGTCTGAAAATAAACTGCATATTTTTTTGAATATAGCTCTCGATGCGATAAACAATAAAGCTTTCGACCAAGCCACCATAGCTTACCAAAAGATCCTCGGCAAAGGCAAGGAGAACAATCCGTTTTACCTTCCGGCCCGTAAAGGTATATTGACTTGTCGGTATGAACAACTCCGGCAAAGTCCTGCCGACCGTTCAGACTACCTGCAAATAGCCGGAGATTGTGAGAAATATATGCAGGAATTCGGTTATACTCCGACCAATATAGACATTCTCTCTTTATTGGCCGAGCTCTATGCCTATCGACTCCAACGACCGGATTCGGCCGATCGCTTGCTCGATAAAGCCATCCGGATGCCAAGATTAAATTCCAACACTTTGAGTCAGCTGAAATCCCAAAGAGCCGATCTATTGACTTTTATGGACAATCCCTGGGAAGCGACTATCCTATATACCCAGCTTGAAAAGGCAAATCCGAACAATGACATCGGGTATGAGGCCAAACTGAAAAAGGCAATGTTAGCTTATTATGCAGGTGATCTCTTGTGGGCAAAAGCTCAGTTCGATGTATTGAAAGGAGCAACAAGTAAGCTGATCTCTAACGATGCTATACAAATGTCCCATTTCATCCATATGAATTATGAGGCAGAAGGGGATAACCGGGATTTAGAAAAAATGGGACGCACAGAATATCTGCTTTATAAACAACAGTTTCAAGAAGCTCTCCCCCGATTGGACAGCCTGATCGGGCACTGTTCGCCGGGTATCTCCGATTACGCCACCCTGCAAAAAGCCCGGTCGCTCTGCGCATGCTTCCAGGATGAAGAGGCTGCCAAGCTACTAAGCGAATTAAAAGATCGTTCGGAACAAGTATATATCAAGGCCGAAGCTTTATTCCAACTTGCCGGTCTGAAGAGAAAACAAAAAGAACTGCAACAAGCGAAAGAATTGTATCGGTTACTCGTCACCGATTATTCGGGTAGTGTTTACAGTATTGAAGCAGCCAAACTCTACCGGGATCTGGAAGCCGGAGAACAAACAGAGGTAAATAACCTTTAAAACGAATTTTATGCGAATCATTTACAATACCAGTTTTATCATCGATGAAGACATCGAAACAGCATGGATCGGTTTTATCCGGAAGAACTATATTTCCGTACTTCAGACCAACCGCCTTTGTGAAGATATTATCTTCACCAAAGTATCGATCGATCAGCCCGAAGGTAAAACTTATTCCTTACAGTTGGTTTTCAATTCCGAAGAACAACAAAACCACTTTTTGGATGAATGGCTGCCGGATATAGAAAAAAAGATTATCCAAATTTTTTCTAATCGGTATTTATGCTTTAGTAGTATATTGACAGAAATCTAAAGTTATGGAAAAATTAATTATGGGAATCGACCCCGGTACCAACTTTATGGGATATGCGATCATCAAAGTATTCGGAAAAAACCAAAAACCGGAATTAGTAGTATCGGGAATTGTAGATATGATTAAAATTACAGACCCTTATATCAAACTTCAGCGGATATTCAGCCGTACCCTACAAGTGATCGATAGTTATCAACCGGATGAACTGGCGATAGAAGCTCAGTTTTATGGAAAGAACGTTCAATCCATGCTAAAACTCGGCCGGGCTCAAGGGGTTGCTATTGCAGCTGCTCTTCAAAGAGATATCCCCATTTTCGAATATGCTCCACGGAAGATTAAAATGAGTGTTACCGGTTCGGGAACCGCCTCAAAAGAACAAATCGCCCTTTTACTAGGTAAGTTTATGACTTTACACACCACCTCAGAAATGCTGGACGAAACAGATGCTATTGCTATCGCTTATTGTCATTATCTGCAAAGTTGTAATCCGCTGACTTCAGCAGGGCATACCTGTAAATCCTGGAACGATTTCATCAAGAAGAATCCGGATAAACTAGTCTGAGCAATCTTATTTTTCAGCTTTCCGGCATATTGATCTATCTCATAAGATACGAAAGGAAGACCAGCGAACTTTTACTTATCAATTACCTCCATATAATTAAACAGATAAAGTCATCAAAAAACGTAGGTTCATTTTTTTTCTTTCTATTCCGATTCCGGGTTTTATACCGTCAGACCGGCTCACCTCTATCGGATTATGGATAATTGGGTTATTTTATCGGAAAATCTTTTTTTGCTGAAATTTATGGTTTTCAGGTTCGGTTTAGCTTGCCAGGCAGTGATAACGTAAGTCGGAGGTGTTCGTGTTCGGGGACCATTGGAGCTCTGTCGGGTGTCGTCTTGCTTTTTCTGAACGCCCGACCGGTGGTGTCTGACGAGCCTGCGAGGAGTTCCGCCGGTCAGTGAAAGAAAAAGCTAGATGACCGACAGAAGCGACCGCGTCCCCAAACACGAACACCGAAGACGAGTAAGTAACAGAATAATTCTACGTTTTCTCAGGAACAATGGAGAAAAGAAGAACAAACTTTAATTCTCTCCTTCTCCAATTCTCAGGTTGTAAGTATAAACACCACCGCCTAATACGCATTTACCATCTTTATTTTCCAGCATTATCAGGATACCTTTGCATGTGATTCGATATGCCTTTTTGGCATTCATTTTAAATAATCGGTAAAATCATGTCCTTAATAGACAGTTTAAAAAAAGATATTCACTATATAGAAAGCTTAAATAGTTGTATGAACTGTGGAGTTTGTACAGCTATTTGCCCTTCTGCCGAATTTTACAATTATGATCCCCGAATAATAGCCGACACAGTCCAACGCCAGGACGAAGAGAGTATCGAAGGGTTACTGAAATCCGATACGATTTGGTATTGCGGAGAATGTATGTCGTGCAAAACCCGTTGTCCACGCTGTAATACACCCGGCGGAATCATCATGGCACTACGCAGATTATCACAGGAAAAAGGATGGTTTACCGAATCTGAAAAAGGACGTCAGCAATTTGCCCTGAAAAGAATATTAGGAAATAACATACTGAATTACGGCTATTGCGTCACTCCCGATATCGTGAAACCGGAAATGCATCCGGAACAAGGTCCTGTCTGGGAATGGATTTATGAACATCGCGACGAGGTATACGAACGAACACATTCGAATTACAAACAAACGGGAGCCGGCGCCTTAAGAAAAGTCGACGACGACTCGCTCAACGAACTGAAACAAATCTTCGAAGTAACCGGAGGATCGGAATTCATGGAGAATATCGAAACCTATTCCCTCCAAAAAGCCGAGGAAGAAGGGATGGACCCGGAAAGTTATTTTCTGCATACTTATACGGATAACAATGGGAGACATGGGGGGAGGTAAAAAGCGAAAGGCCAGAAGCTAAAGGCTAGAAAGAAAGAAGGGGAAAAAAGAGAGAAAAGGAGAAATGTAGAAAGAGGAAAAAGAAATGAATCTGGAAGGTAAACAACAAATATGGAATGATTATCAGAAAGAGATTGCTGATGATCGGTATTATTATGCGAGAAGTTGTATTCGTCAGACCTTTTTTCCAGGGTCCGAATGGGCTTATCTGGATATACTGAATAATAAATTGGGAAAAACTGTTCTCGACGATCCGCGACACACGACTTGCACAGGTATCGGTTATCATTCCGATGTCGTACCGATCGAGACTATCATGACCGTCGTCGCCCGTCATTTTGCTTTGATGACTGAAGCCGGATTCGAAAATATGACTCCCTCCTGCATTACTTCTTTCGGTATTTATACAGAAATCCTGCATACCTGGGAGACTCATCCTGAATGGGAAGAAAAGACCCGGGAATTTTTATGGAAAGCAACGAAACGGGAATTCCAAAAGCCGAAGAACCTGGCACATACTTCCGATGTCATCTATAAATTCAGGAATGAAATTGCAGCTCAGAAAAAATATAGTCTGGTAGATGTACACACCGGACGTCCTCTGCAAGTAGTCGACCACATCGGTTGTCATTACGCTAAAATGTTTCCCAGCAAAGGCATCGGGGGGGCAGAATTTCCTGCTGTATTGTCGGGAATGGTCTCCGCTTGGGGAGGCCAACCGGTCGACTACCCCGAAAGACGACACTGTTGCGGATTCGGTTTCCGGAATTACCTGGTATTAGCCAACCGGGGATTCTCTGTCGCAAATTCGAAAAAGAAATTCGAATCCATGCAACCCTATGAACCGGACTTTATTATTACCAATTGCCCGGGTTGTGCCATGTTTCTGGACAAGTGGCAATACACCATCAGTGAAATGGAGGGTACCACTTACGGTCCGGATGGTTACGGTATCCCTGTTCTGACCTATGAAGAAGTGGCGGCTTTGGTTTTAGGATACGATCCCTGGGAGATCGGCCTGCAAATGCACCAGGTCAGCGTCGAGCCTCTATTGGATAAAATGGGTATCCGATATGATCCGGAGGCTAAATATAAAAATATCCGGGGTGAGGATATGGGACATCCCCAGTGTCCCACTTATCTCAAAGTCTGATCTGCCCCACCCCATTGTAAACAACCGAATATAGAATGAAAAACAAATAATATGTGTGTTATCATTATAGGTGCAGGACCCGCAGGATGTGAGGCAGCTTACCGGCTGGCTCAGGCAGGTAAAACGGTAGAATTGATCGAAAAAGAAAGCGAAACCGGAGGAAATCTGAATAACTGGTATCAACTCTTCCCCGACCGGAAACAAGCTCGTGATCTGAATCAAAGTCTCCGCCAAAATATACAACACCCTGATATTCATCTCCATTTGGGAAATTATCCGGTCAAAATTTCACGGACAGAAAATAATAAATTCACCCTGGAACTGAACGACGGAGCCTTATTAAAAGGAGATGCCTTATTGGTAACCAGTGGTTTCCGCCTATTTAACGCCCGCCGGAAAGAAGAATATGGGTATGGCATCTACGAAAATGTGATCACTTCCGTAGAACTGGAAAATTTCTTCATCAATCATCACATAGCCACCTCTACCGGTCAGGTCCCCAAACGAATCGGATTGATTCATTGTGTAGGCTCAAGAGACGAAAAGATTTGTAATTACCACTGTTCCAAACTCTGTTGCGTAACAGCAGTCAAACAAGCCATCGAACTTCGTGAGATGTTGCCGGAAAGCGAAATACTATGTTTTTATATGGATATGCGCATGTTCGGTCCGGGATATGAAGAACTCTACCGGGAAGCACAGGAAAAATACAACATCAAATTTGTACGGGGACGTTTGTCGGAAGCTTCTGAAAACAGAGAAAAACAATTGCTTATTAAAGTCGAAGATACACTGGTGGGTAAACCTTTGAAGATGACCCTCGATCTGATGGTGCTAATGGTAGGTATGGAACCTTCCGAAGGCAGTACGCAGCTCGCTTCGATGCTCGGCCTCGACATAGCTCCCAATGGCTTTATCCGGGTCGGAGACCCCCACACGGGAACCAACCGAACCAACCGGCCAGGCATTTTTATTGCCGGATGCAGCTCCTCTCCCATGAACCTGACCGACACACTCACCGATGCACGTTCTGCAGCGATCACTATCGGAGAATATCTGAAAAATAACGAAAACAAGCATTAATCTTCGAAGCTGAATTTCTATGAACTTTTGGGGTTTTTCAATATCTGAAGCACGGGTCATCGATTATGATAAAAATGATAAAAGTCTGGTAACGGCCATGACGACCGAGGTTCCCAGTAGCAAGCTCTGTATCGGATGCGGAGGCTGTTCGGCCACTTGTACCGCCGGCAACCTGACCGAATTCAATATCCGTAAACTGCAAATGCTGGTGAAACGGGGTGAAACCAAAGAAGTCGGTGAGCACCTCCAAAAATGTATGTTGTGTGGAAAATGTCTGCTGGTTTGTCCCCGGGGAGTAGATACCCGGCGCATGATCCTAACCATGCTCAAATATATAAACAGCCTTTAGCTCTTTACCTTTTACTTTTTTACTATGTATTACGATCCTTTTGTACTTCCTTTCACTATCGGTCTGAATATCCTCCTGATCTATCTGGTCATTAAATATGCCCGTTGGATTCGTACCTTTTCTCCAGAAGACAAACGAACGATCCGGCGAAATCTTTTCAGCCTGAAAACCCTGAAAGCCGGTAAAGAAGTATTCCTGGAAAGTCTTGTACATCATAAAATCTTCCGTACCAATCCTTTTCTGGGATATATGCACATGTGTTTCGGATTAGGTTGGTTTTTGCTGATCGTTGTGGGTAAAATCGAGTCGTTGGTGTACCACACCAGTATTTTCAATCCACCTTATTTTGCTATATTTTTCCGTTATTTTCATCCGGCACAGGAAACATTTCCCTATAGCAGCACTTTTGCTTTCCTGATG
Source organism: Odoribacter sp. N54.MGS-14 (assembly GCF_000980295.1). NCBI lineage: Bacteria > Pseudomonadati > Bacteroidota > Bacteroidia > Bacteroidales > Odoribacteraceae > Odoribacter > Odoribacter sp. N54.MGS-14. Next base: position 15,077 of record NZ_LARL01000060.1, read on the forward strand.
GATCTGATCTTGTTGATGATCCTCTCCGGATTGACTCTGGCTTTTCTGAAACGAATGTATTCCAAAGCACTTGGTTTGAAAAAAACAACCAATCATCGTCCTTTCGACTTACTCATCCTCACGGTATTGTGGTTAATATTCCCTCTTCGCTTTCTGGCTGAGAGTTTCACCAGTGGAGTACGCGGAGGAGGCAGTTTTCTGACTCATTCGGCAGGTAATTTCTTCGACACTTTCTTACCGATCGAATCGCTTGCTTATCCGGCCTGGTGGGCTTATTCTTCGGCTTTAGGGCTTTTTTTCCTGCTTCTTCCCTTTTCCCGGTATATGCATATCCCGACAGAAATCGTTTATATTTTTCTGAAAAACTGGGGAATCAAACAAGGGAAACAATTTACAGGAATCAGTCAGTTTCAACTCTACTCCTGTTCGCGTTGCGGTATTTGTATCGACCGCTGTCAGCTCGGCACTTCTCTCGGTCACACCGATACCCAGCCGGTTTATTTCTTGAAAAAACTACGTCATGAAAAAGAACATACCGTACAAATAGCGGACTGTCTGATGTGCGGACGTTGTGAGGCAGCCTGCCCGGTAGATCTGAAACTGAATGCCTTACGGTTAAGCCAACGTACCGATTACACCCATATTACAAAATCGACCTACGACTACATTCAGCCCCAACCGGCCCTCCCGGCCAAAGTAGCTTATTTCGCCGGTTGTATGGGGCACCTCACCCCATCCGTTATCCAGGCCATGGAACATATCTTCCGGAAAGCCGGGGTCGATTACACCTTTATCGACCAACAGACAGGTATCTGTTGTGGCCGGCCTATGATGCTGGCTGGTAACCACAGTGCCGCTTCGGTGATCGTGGAAAAAAACAAAGCCCGGATCGAGAACTCAGGGGCCGGATTACTGGTCACTTCCTGCCCGATCTGTTATAAGACTTTCCGGGAAGAATACCGATTGAACCTAAAGGTCATGCACCACACCGAATACCTGAACGACCTGATTCGAAATAAACTCATCACCCCACATCAAAGCGAGCTGAAAACCGTATTCCACAATCCCTGTGAACTGGGCCGCGGATGTGGTGTATATGCTGCTCCCGATCAGGTACTGCAAACCGTCAGTCATAAATTAGCAACCGTCTATGACGGTAAAAATTCATTGTGCTGTGGCGGATCCCTGGCCAACATACATATCGATCCCGGACAACGTACCCGAATCAGTAGCAATGCGGTAAAAGCCTATCTGTCTTATCAACCGGATCTTTTAGTAACAGCCTGTCCTCTATGTAAAAAAACTTTTATGAAAACCGACACGGCAGTTCCTATCAAAGACATCGCTGAAGTGGTTGCAGAAAACTGCCGGTGATTTTATATATTTTATGTTTTACTTTATACTTTTTACCTGATCCGTTAGCCCCTTAAACTTATATTTTATATCTTTATCGGGGTATTAGAATAAAGAAATATGCTTTGGACTTCATCACAACAGACTGTAATCGATCAATTTATACAAGAAATAAAATCCATCGGATGGTTTAAACAGGCCGGAGAACCTTCTGAAAAATATTGGGTTATCGACACGATTTGGGAAGCTTGTGATACTTATGGCTATCAAATGCTCGAAGTTTGGGGACAAAATAGTGAGCTCATCGAACAAAAAGCACTGCGACAGCTGAAAGACGAACAGATAGACGCCATATTCGAGGCAGTCAGTCTGGCTATTGGCAACGAAGTCTACGAAGCTTTATGCGACCTGGAGGATAAAATCGGACAAGAAACCGGTGAAGACCAATCCGGAATCGAAGAAGAAATTTTAGATTTCATCAAACGTGATACCGCCTGGGCTTGTATCGAAAGGCTTCTTGGAGAAAAAGGGTTTTTCTCGCGTATTCTCGAAATCAACCAAACCGGACATTGGGCTTGCTCGTGGGTCGGAAAATTCCCGAAGGGAAATTTCATTATTCTATAATTTTCAGGAGGTGCCAGCCGATGGTGTAATTGTAACCGTAACCTGTTATCCGGAAAAATTTCATATATTTATTATATATTTGCTCAGGAAAAGATTACGATGGAATTTTCAGAAACAGAAATAAAAGCACTTGCCCAAGGCGACACAAAAGTATTCCACAAACTATATGAACATTTTTTTGTCGCCTTATGCATATTCGCCCGTAGTTTTTCTCTAAAACCGGAAGAAGCTGAAGACATTGTACAGGAAGTATTCTGCCGAATGTACGACGAACACCGGCTGTTCGAGGGGTTGAATACTCTGAAATCCTATCTTTATACAGCTGTACGTAACCGCAGTTTTAACTACCTCCGGGATGAAAAAAGACGTTCAATCCGGGAAGCACAATTCCTGAATAATTTAAAAGCGGAAGAAGAAGGCTACAATTCAGCCCTGGAAAATGAAATCTATCGCCAACTCAAACTATTGCTGGAAGAACTACCTGAACAGTGCAAGAATATCTTTCAACGCACCTTATCGGGAGATACTTCTGAAAAAATCGCTGCTGATCTGAAATTATCCGTCGAAACTGTAAAAACTCAACGTAAAAAAGCCAAACGTATTCTGCGGGAACGCTACACTTTACTTTTCAAAACCTTCGGCATCCTTTTTTGATTTTTGTCAAAATTATTTTTTTGCCTTTTAAATACCCATTTTTACTCCAGGCGGTGTCATATAATAAAAAAGGCTAAATAATTTATGGACACACCAATCCCCTGGAAGATCGCAGACCTGATCATTCGACAATGGAGCAAAGAACTGACACCTGAGGAAGAGACGACACTTCGGGAATGGATCACCTCCCAAGAAAGTAACCAAGTCTTTTACCAGAAAGTCATCACAGGAAAAGGATTCGACCACTTCTGCCAACAAGCGTCAGAACACAATTACCGGCAGAAATATCAAGCTTTTCGTTCCCATATAAGAAAAAGGAAACTTCGGAAATGGAGACGAATAGGATATGCGGCAGCAGCCATACTCCTTCCTTTCGTCCTTTCCATCAGCCTGTATCTCAAATCAGAGCAGAAAAATACCTCCATTCAATCTACGGAGATTATACCCGGAACATATCAGGCCGTCCTGACACTGTCGAATGGTCAAGATATTTTCCTGTCTCCGATTACAGAAAAAAACAAACTTGAAGCTACAACAGCAACACTCGAAGGGAATACTCTGGTATACCCAGAAACCGATACCACAACCGCTCCCGTATACCATAAAATCACGATTCCCCGGGGAGGGGAA
>NZ_LARL01000154.1:0-1247 GCF_000980295.1 Odoribacter sp. N54.MGS-14
TGTAATAGTCAAGACTTAATCTGACAGTTACGTATAAAAAGAATAAATTTGTAACAGAAAACAGATTGAGTTATGACCACATCAGAAAAAGTCATCAAGAACAAACTGGGATTGCTTGAACTCTCCCAACAGTTAGGAAACGTATCACGTGCTTGCAAGATTATGGGTTATAGCCGTGACAGTTTTTATCGTTTTAAGGAGCTGTATGAACAAGGAGGTGAAATCGCCTTGCAGGAGATCTCACGCCGTAAGCCTGTCATAAAGAACCGTGTGGAAGAACACATCGAGCAGGCTGTGGTAGGGATGGCGATAGACAATCCGGCATTGGGGCAGGTGCGTGTATCCAATGAATTGCGGAAGAAAGGCATTCTTGTTTCGCCGGGCGGAGTACGCTCCATTTGGCTGCGGCACGATATGGAGACCTTCCAGAAACGCCTGAAAGCATTGTCTGCCAAAGTGGAACAAGAGGGCATTATCCTTGATGAGAACCAAGTGGCTGCATTGGAGAAAGCAAAGGAAGAGAAACAGGCTCATGGAGAGATAGAAACCTATTATCCCGGTTTCCTTGTCGCCCAGGATACTTATTATGTTGGACACATCAAAGGTGTCGGACACATTTATCAGCAGACCGTCATTGACACTTACTCCAAAATCGGATTTGCTAAGCTATACGACAGGAAGAACGCCCTTGTCGCTGCCGATATGCTCAATGACAGGATAGTGCCTTTCTTCGAGCAGCATGACCTGAAGCTGATGCGTATGCTCACAGACAGAGGAACGGAATACTGCCGAAACAGAGAAAACCACGAATATGAACTGTATCTGGCTGTGGAGGATATAGACCACTCTAAAATCAAGGCGAAAAGCCCGCAGACAAACGGCATCTGCGAGAGATTCAACAGAACCGTGCAGAACGAGTTCTATGCAATCGCATTTAGAAAGAAAATCTATACCTCTATTGAGCAACTGCAAACAGACCTCGATGCGTGGATGAACTCCTACAACACCCAAAGAACCCACTCCGGAAAGTACTGTTTCGGAAAAACACCCATGCAGACTTTTATCGAAGGGATTGCCGTCGCAAGGAAATACAAACTCCAAAATCAGGAAACAATAAAACCGAATGGCGTTAATATAACACCATCCGGTTGTGAGAGTCAAGAAAGTTGCGTAACTTCGCAACAAACAGCTGACAGTTTTTTTGTCCGATACTAAACAAGCTGTCAGAACAAGTCTTGACTATTACA
>NZ_LARL01000061.1:0-18266 GCF_000980295.1 Odoribacter sp. N54.MGS-14
CATGCTGATGGCAAGGCATCAGAAAATAGCTAAACTCTTTGACGAAGAATTTTGGGGTACGCAATGACGAAGTCAGGTGAGCATATTTTTCACTATTTTCCATCAGTTTGATACTGAAAGTAAGCCCGAATAAACGGGCAATCCAAACATAGAAACGAACTTTGCCTTTTTTAGGCCCTACTTCCTTTTGGGTATATGTTTTCAGGAGCTGGTAATGTCCTGATTCTTCTGCTGCTAGCTCGGTTAATATCCGGCGGTTATTTTCATTTTTTTGTAAAAGTGATAGTTGATGGTAGATATGGTGTTCGGTGATTTCATTAGTTTGAAATGCTAATAACTGTTTGGTTTCCTGGGAAGTTAAAGCGGGCATCATTTATGGGTGTGGTTAAGTAAAAAACGTTTCGTTATGTTACGGTATTCCATGAGCCAGGTTACAAAAAAAAGCGAAGACCATGCTTCGCTTTTTATATCCGATCAGGTAAAGACTACATAATAAAGTGATCACTGATAGAACGGTGTTCAACGACATTCCGGATTGTTTCTGCAAACATGTCGGCAACAGAAATCACTTTGATTTTACTGCATTCCTGGTGTAAAGGAATAGAATCCGTAAATATAACTTCGTCTAAAGCTGATTTTTCGATATTCTCATAGGCTTTTCCCGAAAGTACGGCGTGAGTAGCTACGGCTCTTACCGATAAAGCACCTTTCTCTTTCAGGATACTGGAAGCCTTACAGATAGTTCCGGCAGTATCGATCATATCGTCTACGATCACTACATTCTTACCTTCTACATCTCCGATTACTTTCATGTCGGCCACTTCATTCGGTCTTTCTCTGGTTTTGTGACAGATCACTAACCCTGAATCGAAGAATTTTGCCCATGAATTAGCACGTTTAGATCCGCCGATATCCGGTGAAGCAATAGCCAGATTCTCGAGTTTCAGAGAACGGATATAGGGAGCAAGTACCGTGGAACCATACAAATGGTCTACCGGAATATCGAAGAATCCCTGAATCTGATCTGCGTGTAAGTCCATCGTCATGATCCGGTCGACCCCAGCAGCACATAACAAATTGGCTACTAACTTAGCACCGATAGCTACCCGCGGACGGTCTTTTCTGTCCTGACGTGCAAAACCGAAATACGGAATGACAGCTACTACTTTATAGGCAGAAGCACGTTTAGCCGCATCGATCATCATTAATAACTCCATGAGGTTATCACTAGGCGGGAAAGTGGATTGTACGATAAAAACATGATCACCACGAACTGTTTCATCGTAAGAAGTCGCAAATTCTCCGTCACTGAAATGTAATAAAGTCTTTTGTCCGAGATCTAAATTCAACGATTTAGCAATTTTCTCAGCAATATACTTGCTGTTTTCCCCGGAAAAAATCTTAACTTCGGAAAGATCTGACATAATTTAGCCGTTTCAATATTTATGTTTTAAGACGCTGTAAAATCGAATTTCAGATATTATTACCCAACTCACTTGTGAGCTATTTCGCAACAAAAGTAAGTAATTAATTGAATATTAGAAATTGAAAATTGAAAATAATTTAGTCTGTAAAGGGAAATGCCTTTTTTGCCTTTTACCTTTTACTTTTTAGCTTTTCTTCTTATCTTTATACCGTTTGTGAAGAATTTCTAATTATTTAATTTCAATTTTCAACCTAACTATGGAAAAATTAAACCAATACATCGAGGAGAATAAGGAGCGGTTTCTGAATGAGCTGTTCGAGTTGATACGTATTCCTTCTATCTCATCTGAGGTAGAACACAAGCCCGATATGTATCGTTGTGCAGAAAAATGGAAATCCCTTTTACTGGCGGCCGGTGCCGATAAAGCCGAAGTTTATGAGACCGAAGGAAATCCGGTTACTTATGGCGAAAAAATCATCGATCCGTCTCTGCCGACTGTATTGGTATACGGACATATGGACGTTATGCCTGTCGATCCGGTGGAATTGTGGCATACGCAGCCTTTTGAACCCGTGATCAAAGACGGAAAGATCTGGGCTCGTGGTGCAGACGATGATAAAGGCCAATCGTTTATGCATGCTAAAGCTTTCGAATATATGGTGAAAACCGGTAATCTCAAGTGTAATGTGAAATTTATGCTGGAAGGTGAAGAAGAAATCGGTTCTCCGAGCTTGCCGAAATTCTGCCGGGATCACAAGGAGATGCTGAAAGCCGATGTTATTCTGGTTTCCGATACCAGTATGATAGCTCCCGACGTTCCTTCTATTACTACCGGTTTGAGAGGTTTGGCCTATTGGGAGGTGGAAATGGTCGGCCCGAATGCTGATTTACATTCCGGTATTTTCGGAGGTGCTGTGGCAAATCCGATCAATGTATTGTGTAAGATGATCGGAGATATGATCGATGACAAAGGACATATCACTATTCCCGGATTTTATGACGACGTATTGGAAGTCAGTGCAGATGAGCGGGCCAAAATGGCCAAAGCTCCGTTTAATCTGGAAGCTTACCAAAAATCTTTAGGTATAAAAGCCGTACATGGCGAAGAAGGATTCTCTACCAACGAGCGAACCGGTATTCGTCCCACATTCGATGTATGTGGTATTTGGGGAGGTTATACCGGAGAAGGGGCAAAAACAGTACTGCCTTCTGTGGCCCATGCAAAAATCAGTTGCCGTTTGGTTCCCAATCAAAAACACGATAAAATTGCTAAATTGTTCCAGGAATATTTCGAATCCATTGCTCCGGAATATGTGAAAGTGAAAGTAAGCTATCTGCATGGCGGACCGTCTTATGTTTGTCCGATAGATTTACCTGCATATAAAGCTGCAGAAAAAGCATATGAAGAAGTTTATGGAAAGCAACCGATACCGGTGCGCTCGGGAGGTAGTATTCCAATTATCGCTACTTTTGAAGAAGTGCTGGGAATCAAATCTATTTTGATGGGCTTCGGACTGGGAGCCGATGCTATCCATTCACCTAATGAGAATTATCCGTTAGAGCAGTTCTTTAACGGCATTCGTACTATTCCGTTATTCTACAAGCATTTTGTAGAAGATGGGCATTAATCTTCTTCATACTACTTAAATTGGCGGACCTATGTTTCTCTGACGGATTTTACTATCAGAATCGTAGGTCCGCTAATTTTTACCTGGGATTAGCCGATTCGCAAAGAATTGGCCGGATAGCATTTCTGATTTATCCTTATAGCGTGGTATAGACGAAAAAGCGGGTTCGTTTACCATTGGCAGGAATGGTCAGTTTTTGCAGATCCTGGGTTCCGGGATGATTGCCTGAGAACTTTAATTCGATATTGTTTTCACTGGCTTGTAGAGGAACACGGGCATAAGAAATCGAGTAGGGAAGGGTTTGCCAGTTGCGGGTATCTGCCTTCTCTGTAATTGCATTGGTCAGGCTGACGGCCAGACCGAGCCATTCATTTTGTTTGGAGGCTGCATATTTCAAGCCTTGTTTAATGCCTACCCGCAACAGCGAATTGGATAATTCCCTCAACATGCGGTCGTGCAGCGTTTTGAAGGCGATTTGATTGATGTCTTCGGCCATTTGTAAAGTATAGTTTTTCCCGTCATAGCTGATAACTCCTTGGGTGAAAGGACGCGGGCGTTCGACATATTTCGGGAATACGACCCGGACTACATCGATGTTTGCCAGGGAATTGCGGTCGTTTTCACTATATCCGTTTCCCCAGAAGAAAGGAAAGGTCAAACCGAGTTCTTCGTTGTGAAATACGATAACCCCGTCTCCTTTATCGATTTTGGTAAAAGTAATTCCCCATTCTGCTTTGACCGGCCCGAAACCGTTCAGCCAAAAAAATACTAATTGTCCGTTGGCCGGGAGCGGAGCCGGGGTATATTTCTGTTGGAATTCTTTTTCATACCCGGCTAACTCTTGGGTGAGTCCCGATTGATAGGCTGTACGCAGCAAGTCTTTTTTTAATTGTTCGGGAGCAGCTAACCCGAAATTTTTTAAATAGTCGGTTTGATAGGTGTTATAAGCATTCCGGTAGGCGATGAAAGCATTATTGTAATCTCCTGCAGCATCGTATATCAAGCCCATCAGTAATTGGGCAAATGCATCCCGTTGATAACGGTTTTTATGATCCGGGTATTTGTCATTTAATTGCTGTAGACGAATATTGATTTTACGTACTTCTACCAAAGCATCTTCCATATTATTCAACTGAAGGTAGTTCAGAGCCTTGTAAAAGTTAATCATGATCACTTCGAAATCTTCCGGGCGATAAGGACGGATTTCCGGATTCGAGATCAATACGGCAGCTTCTGTCAGCAGATTACGTTGTTGGTCTTCGGTCAGCTGTTCGGCGATTTCGAAAGCTTGATTACTCTTTTCGTAATGGCCTAACATAAATTCGACATAACCTTGATTCAGGTAATACAGTATTTTGTTTTTATCCCGGGCTTGTTTTTTATCCTTTTGCAGGAGTTTTTCAGCTTGCTCGAACTCGCCTTTACTTACAGCATCCTGAAATGCGGCTGTGCGTTGATACCAGGTGGCACAACTTGAAACGATCCAACAAAGGAATAGGACGATACAAAACCGGAATTTCATTATTTAGAGTTTTTGATTTGCGACTTACGATGTATAACGTTACAGCTAACTGTACGTAAGTGATCGATCGAAAACCGCAAATCTAAAATTAATATCTGGGTGGCCTTTCTCTTACAGGGCTCTGTCGCTAACTTGTTTTTTGATTTTCTTATCTCCCATCCAAACCACTTCGTTCGTTTCCAGGTTGGTCAGTTCCAGATCTACCTGATAATAGACAACCTGTTCTTTTTTGTAGCTGTCGACGATGCTATTGATGGTTCCTTGCAACATGAAATCGGCACCCAATTCCAGTCCCCATTTTTTAGCTGTCTCCGGCGAAGTATAACCTTGGTTTTGTTCGTCCCGTTCGGTACGTAATTCCTGCCGTTTTTCCCCGGCTTGTACAAGCCGGACACTTCCGTTTTTAATGATTGCTTTCTCTATGTCTTTGATGAAAGTCTCCGAATTGATGTGCTCATGGCTCTTGTTGGTAACTGTTCCGACAACAACTACCGGACGTTTATTGTTGTGCTGGCTCTCATAAACCGGCAACCAGCGAGCTCCAAGAAGATCGTCTATCATCTCGGCTGAAACCAGTTGTGAGTCCGTATCGTTCCAGCGACCGCTTAAATCGATGACTTCGTTCGTATTGACACGGGATACTTTACGTGTGGCACAACTGCTGAAGGCAATTGCCAGTGCGAATACTATCGTTACAGTGAAAATCTTTCTCATAATATATTTGTTTTAGTTTTTGATTTATCAATCAATTCTTATGCCAGAATGAGAGAATAAAATTTGTATATCTATTCTGCTAATGTTTTAGCGGCTCTGGCGAGCATAATTCCACTTTGGGAATCGATCCCTTCCATATATTCCTGGAGGGGAAGGGAACTAATCATCACTTGCTTACCCTTGCTGGAAGCGTGCAATAGATAAGTCTTACCTTCTTTTTTCCAGGCAAAACCCAAATGAGAGGTGTCCAACCCTTTTATATGTGTTGTGATCAGGATGATATCTCCATTTTTTATTTTATTACAAGCTTCATTAATCTTATCTTTTGGAATATAATAATACGTCCTTTGATTTATTGCTGTTTCAATGGTTTTGATCTTTTTAAGTAAGCTTGAGTCTTTTTGGAGTTGTGGATATTTCTGACTGTGTTCCGACATAAAGCAGATTTGCTTGGAATAAGGGATCCCGCCGGCAAATTGTGTAATATCGGTCAGCAAATGAGCTTGTTGCATTTCATATAACCAATCTGAAGAATAGTGTAAACGGGAAGTATAGTCGACGATCTCTGCATTCCGGTATCTGAGCCGGATAATATTTTGCACGAAAGCCTCTGTCGATTGTTGATTATATTGTTCCAAAAATGCCAAAGCAAGGACATTTTCCACGAACGTCACACAATCTAATTCGTGTAGATTGATAACCGGCAGTTCCTCCCGGGTGACGTTCAAAGTATTGCTTTGATAAGGAGTCCCTAAAAAAAAACGGGCGATAGAAGGGATTCTTTCATTTACAGGAAGATTGCCCAAGCGATGTTCTTCTGCATATTTCCAAAAAGAATTTAATACTTTCTGATCGGACGAAGAGAGGCGGTAAGCCTCACAACTGTAACTAGAAAGGAACAAAAATAAGAAAAGATGTAAAATTAGCCGGATCATATTTGAATAGTTCTTATCGGTATTTCTAACTACAAAGTTAGAATATTCTGCATTATCCCGGAACTACTTTCCCAATTAATTCTATCCATAAAAAGGGATTTTCATAATTGCAGAATAATTTTTAAGTTTGTGGTGAAATGGTAGTTAGAGCGGTAGATTTTAATTATATTACAAATAAATAATTTCTTTACACAAATGAAAAGAATCATTTTTGCCTTATGCTTATTGATTGCAGTGACGTCGTGTGTATCTAAAAAGAAGTATATGGTTGCTGAAAACGGTCGGTTGGCAGCTTTAAGCCGTGAACGGGTACTGAACAGAAATTTGGGACAACAGAAAGATGAGATTGCAAAATTGAAGCAACAGATCACTGACCTGATGAGTGATACGACTCGTTTAGGTCAAGCCATCCGCGATTATCGAAAATCATTGTATTCCAATCTGTCCGAACAGGAAAAACTGAATATGTTACTGAAGGAAAAAATGGAGAAACTGGCCGAACGGGAAGCTACCATCAATAAATTACAGGCCGAAGTCGATGCGCAAAACGCACGTCTTCAAAGTTTATTGAATAGTGTCAAGGATGCTTTACTTGGATTTAGCTCGGATGAATTGACCGTGACCGAAAAGAATGGGAAAATATATGTGGCTATGTCGGATAAGCTGTTGTTCGAGTCGGGGAGTGCACAGGTCAACAAACAGGGTAAAGAAGCGTTGGGTAAATTAGCGGAAGTGCTGAAAAAACAGCATGATATCGATGTTTTCATCGAGGGGCATACCGATAACAAACCCATTAAAACCGTGCAATTTAAAGATAATTGGGATTTAAGTGTCGTACGTGCTACTTCTGTCGTACGTATTCTGACCAAAGATTATGGGGTGAATCCTTTACAGATTTTACCTTGCGGCCGGGGGGAGTTTATGCCGGTGGACAATAACGAAAGTGTAGAGGGACGGGCACACAACCGGCGTACCGAAATCATCATGGCGCCGAAATTGGATAAGCTGATGGATATATTGAAATAAAAGGTAAAAGGTATAAGGTGATATTTTTCAACCTTTTACCTTTTATTTTACACCTTCTATCTTTTCTATATTGCTGCAGTAAACTGCTCCAGAAAACGAATATCATTCTCAAAGAACAAGCGTAAATCTTTGATGCCGTATTTTAACATTGTGATACGCTCGATACCCATTCCAAGAGCAAAACCGGTATATTTTTCCTTATCGATTCCATTTAATTCCAATACGTTGGGATCGACCATTCCACAACCCAAAATTTCCAGCCAGCCGGTACCTTTACACACATTACATCCTTCTCCATGACACAACGAACAGGAAACATCCATTTCTGCCGAAGGTTCGGTAAATGGGAAGTAAGACGGTCTCAGCCGGATTCGGGTTTCCGGACCGAAAAGTTCTTTGGCAAAATAAGTCAGCGTCTGTTTTAAATCTGCAAAAGAAACATTTTCATCGATATAAAGCGCTTCGATCTGATGGAAAATACAATGTGCACGAGCTGAAATAGCTTCATTACGGAACACTCTTCCCGGCGTCACTAACCGGATGGGTAAGGAATGAGTTTCCATGTCGCGAACCTGTACCGAAGAAGTATGGGTATGCAATACGATATCCGGATTTTTCTCGATAAAGAAGGTATCTTGCATATCCCGGGCCGGGTGTTCTTCCGGAAAATTCAAGGCTGAAAAATTATGCCAATCGTCTTCTATTTCCGGACCTTCTGATATCGTGAAACCTAGTTTATTAAAAATAGCCAGAATTTCATTCTTTACGATGGACAATGGATGACGGCTTCCTAGCTTGATCAGGTCTCCCGGTAAAGTGAGATCCACACCGGTTTTACCCTGATCGGAATTACAAAGCTTTTCCTTTAACTCATTCACTTTATCTAAGGCTGCTGTTTTCAATTCGTTCAAAGTTTTTCCGATTTCTTTTTTTTGATCTGCCGGTACATTTTTGAAATCATCGAATAAAGCGGCAATGGTACCTTTCTTACTCAAATGCTTAATCCTGAATTGCTCAACCTCTGCAGGTGTGGTAGCGGTGAAGCTCCCGATCTCTGATATAATCTGCTTAATCTTGTCTAACATGGTAAAGGCTTTTGATTATCAAAGTCACAAAACTACTTTAATTAATTGAGAATTAAAAATTGAAAATTGAAATTTAGAATAGAATTCAATTTTTCATGGGGATGAATCTTTTTACAATAGGATAACACAGACAGCCTGCGATGCCGCCTGAAACATCTGCGACCAAATCCCACACATCCCCGCTTCGGTTGAAAAAATTGGCTTGCAATATTTCAATTCCTCCTCCGTAGATCAGTGCCACCAGGATGGCGATCAGATAGATCCGGCTTAGTTTTAAGCAACTATATTCCTCGAGTGGAAAGATTAAAAGAATGGATAAAACGAAATACATACCGAAATGAACTACCTTATCCAGATGAGGGATATTCCAGTGTGGATCAGGGATGTCATCACTGGGCATCGCACAGAGAATAAAAATAATCACGACCCATAAAATATTGGCCAGAATAAAAATATGGCGAAGTTTACTGCTCATATACATTGGCATTGGGGTTATTCGCTCAAAATTCTGACTTTTATTCTGACATCGGTGATAGGCCGGTCGTTTCCGTCTGTCGGAAGGGCGGCAATTTTATCGATTACCTCAAAACCTTCGATCACCTCTCCGAAAACAGTATATTCTTTATCCAAATGGTGTATACCTCCTTCGTTTATATAGGCATTCCGTTTTTCCTCCGGCATATAAATTTTGTTGGGATTGGCATTCCAGTCGAAAGCGATATCCTGTTTGATTTTCTCGGCAATTTCCCGGAATTCTTTTACTTTTTTCTGTTTTCGGAGGGTGTCCAGGATAGCTTTTTTCTCCGGAGTATAGTATTTTCGCTGAATAGCCCTTTTGATCGGAACATTTACTTGTTTTTCTATGATATCCAGTTCTTTGGGATCATACTTCCTACCCTGGACGATATAAAATTGGGAAATGTCCGATTCTTTGAAAAAATTAACCCGGTCGGGTTGGCGCGGTGCTGCTAATGCTCCTTTTTTGTGATAATGCTCCGGTTTGATTTCCGCATCGATAACGATCGGTTTACCGTACCCGATTGCAGCTCCCTTAATGGCTTTTTTACTATCCGACGAACCTCCCTGGATCACAAAATTTTTGATTACACGATAAAACAGACTGCCGTCATAGTGTCCGGCTTTGGCCAGACGGACGAAATTGTCCCGGTGGTTGGGGGTGTCGTTGTATAATTTTACAATCATGTTACCGAGATTCGTCTCGATAACCGCTTTTACTTCTTTTTCCTGAGCATATCCCATGTAAAAAAGACAGATTCCACATAATACACAAAAGAACTTTTTCATATTTTCTCCTTTCTTCATTTGGCAAGTTTATTCACCAGATATTTTACCGGGAAATAGGAGGCTGTATAGCCGATCGATAAGACGGCAAGCACGATGAGTAAAATATCTTCGAAAACAATTTTGACCGGATAGGCCGTGATGATATAGCTCCCGTCGCCGAGTGTGATCAATCCATATTTTTCCTGTAACAGACAGATGAGCGTCCCAAAGACGAGTCCAATGACTGCGCCGGCCATTGTGATAAGATTTCCTTCGGTTTTGAATACGGAAATGATTCTTTGATTTGTCATTCCCAGAGCTTTGTAAGTACCGAGGTCTTCTTTTTTATCCAGGATGAGCATCGAAATTGAACCGATAATGTTGAACGAAGCGATCAATAAGATAAACAGAAGAATCATAAAGACAGCCAGCTTTTCGGATTTCATCATAGCATAAAAGGCCTTGTTCAATTCGTATTTGTCTTCCAGACGATATGTTGTATCGGTGAAATCGGATAATTCTTTTTTTACTTCCGGGATCAGCTTACTGTCTTTCAGTTTAATTTCGATCTTCGAAATCTGATCGTTTATGCCGAAAAGACGTTGGGCGAATTCAAGATCTGTAAGTACATATTGACCTTCTATTTCTTGCTGGGAAGAAAAGAAAGCCGATGGGTACAGGTATGCTGTATTTAAAGCCGAAGCAGAAACTCCGGCATTTTTATCCGGATAATAAAATACCATAGGCGTTAGGAAATTGAGACCTATACCTAATTCTGCAGCCAGACCGTAACCGACAACCGATTTGTAGGTATCTCCGGTTTTGAGTTGAAAAGTACCTTGTATGATGTTATCCTCGAAATGGGTATTACGGGCATAGTCGTCGGCAACTCCTTTGATCGTTACCGGCGAAAGCTTGTCATCGTATTTTACGAGCGCTTTCTCTTCGACGATCTGATTGTAGTAGGCAACGGACGAATTATTGCGAAGTGCCTGATACAAAGAATCGTCGAAGTGGGAGAATTTACCTGTCAGAGGACTGATGACCAGATCGGGGGTGAAGCTGTCCGCACTCTTTTGTAATAACAGATCGATGCCATTGAAAACAGATAAGATGATTACCAATGCCGAAGTTCCGATAGCAACTCCAACGACACTGATGACCGAAATGATATTAATGGCATTCTGTTTCTTTTTGGAAAACAGATAGCGTTTGGCAATAAACAAAGACAGTTTCATTCCTGGATTGAATTGATGTCCGGTAACAAAGAGCGGTATCCGGATAGATGAATTATTTTAATAATTCGTCGATTTTGTCGATATAGTCCAGGCTGTCATCGACAAAGAAACGAAGTTCCGGCACGATGCGCATTTGTTTGCCGACTTTTTTCCCTAAAATAAACCGGATGCTTTTATTTTTTTCTTCCAGGCTTTTCATGACAGCCTCCACCCGTTCCGAAGGGAAAATACTGACATAAATCTTGGCATAAGAAAGGTCCGGACTGACCCGTACCGCTGTTACCGACAACATTGCTCCTTCTGTATATTCTTTACACTCCTGCTGAAACATCTCACTTAAATCTCTTTGAATCAGGCGTGCTACCTTATTTTGTCTTATCGAATCCATCGTATTTGAATTAAGTTGAAAAATTTTTCAACAAATATAGTATTTTTTCCTGATACTTTTATTACATTTGCATCCGCAAACGAGATGTAGCGCAGTTGGTAGCGCGCCACGTTCGGGACGTGGAGGCCGCTGGTTCAAGTCCAGTCATCTCGACAAAAAACAGGACGCACTGATTATCAGTGCGTTTTTTGTTTAAAGTTGATAAATCTACCCCTTAAACTATGATCCGGCCTTCATCGAAAATGAAAAATACCCGGTAGATATTTCCATGATACATAGTCCTTATTTCATAGAGGCTATCTCTGATAAATATGACGAATTTCGTACTAATTCTATTTCTGATCTGTAGAAGGTCAAGTATATAATGAACCTTCTTAGGCTCGGTCGCTGACAGGGTTTTCATGAGATTGTCATAATAATCTCCGAATGCTATTATTTCCCTTTTCATACAGCAAATATAGTGAAAAGTAAGTGCAATGACAGATGATAACTTTCCGGCAAATCATCGGTTTTTACATGCTTCCAATGCTGACGTTTTACCGCCAGATCAAAGATTTTGTATGTAAAGGGAAAAAATGTGTTTGGGTTTTGTTTTCAGGTAAAAATTGCTTAAATTAGCCTTAATCTTCTTATCCTTAAAATCATGCGTGGGTCTTGGGTATATAATTATTATTGCGATGAGAGCTGTCATCTTCAAAAAGATGGCAAACGGTTCATGGTATTGGGGTATATTGCGGCTCCTTTGCATAAAATAGAACAGATGAAGGGGGAGCTGAAAAGCTTGCGGGTGAAATATAAGAATACACTGGAAGTGAAATGGACTTATTTGAATGAGTGGAATTATCCGTTTTATGCGAAGTTGGTAGATTGGTTTTTCAAAAAAGGAGGGATACGATTCAGGGCGATTATCGTAGATAAAAGCCGGTATATTGCCGATAAATGTGATCATGATTACAATAAATTTTACTATCTGATGTATTATCAGTTGCTTTTTCATACTTTGGATCCGGTTTGGCATTATAATATTTATTTGGATATTAAAGATAATCTCAGCTCTTACCGGACTGAAAAGCTGAAAGACATACTGAATGTCAGGATGGAGATCATTGAAAAAATTCAGCATGTGCGTTCTCATGAACTGGATTTATTACAGCTGTGTGATTTATTTATCGGAGCCATTGCCTATAATCTGAATCAGACAGAGAAAGCGTCGGAAGCTAAAGTTCGATTCATAGAAAAGTTAAAAATCCGTACCCGGACGGATCTGGAAAGTACAACTTCAAAAAGAATTTCAAAATTCAACTTGTTTAGAATTCAGATTTGATATGCCCCTTAATCTGATCAAGACATATAATTCTCTTTTGGAATTGGATGCGTTCGATGAGGAGGAACGTAATGCATCGTTAATGGGCATTTTTAAAAGGGATTTTGTCGATTCGGGAAATTATTTCAGGCAAAAGAAGGTATTACCGACATTGTCACAAGGGAAAAATACTTTATCCATTTTTTTCAATCATTTGGTTACAATGGAAGATCGCTTGCATAGGGAGAGGATCTATGACCGGAATCGGGCGGTGAGGCTACATTGGATCAAATATCATCTTGAGGAAAGACAACCTGAACACTTGCAGGTGTTTTCCGTAAAAGACAAAGTAGCCATTCGTACTTACCTTTATGATGTACAGGAATCTTATGTTATCGTTCTGGAACCCCGGGGAGACAATCGGTATTATTTACTGACTGCCTATTATCTTTTGGGAAGAAACCGGTATAAAATTGAACATAAATTGAAACGTCGGCTGGCAAAAGTATATTGAGACGAAAAGCGATAAATACATCGATTTACCGCTTTCCGATTTCCTTCCTCCTTTGGAGGATGAACTTTCTACAAATATAAAATATTTATTGAATAAAGCCAATTCTTACCACCTGAATGTGAATCTTTTATAAATAGTACGAAAAGAAGGAGTGAGGTTTGGGAAAAAAAATTATTTTTACGTATCAAATGACATGTTTTATATTTTGATATTTTAAGGAATGGGAAAGATGTCATTTTTATTTCTTCTGTTTTCATTTTTTTTCTCGGAGAATGGGGGAGTGAAGATTGAAAAACAATTGTTGTACGATCGGCATACCTTGGAGGATAATTATGAATACAGGAAGGTGGAACGGAGTTTTCAGTGGGATAAGATTGCAGGGATGATAGATTCTTTGTTGAATTTTGAAAATCAGGCTAAAGAGTTCGGAGCTTTGAGTAATTATAAAAACCGGAACGGCCGTGCTCCATTGTCGGATTCGAGTCGGAAAGACGCTTATCGGGCTATCGAAGATAAATACGGGGTGAAAAGAGATCAATCCGTTCCATTTTATAAAACAGGGAACTGGGAAGTTCCCGAACGATATGGGCGTGATGGAGCGTTAGTATCGGTCATCCGTGATAGTGCGGGTTTTTTGTTGGTGACACCTTCTTCTTTCGGTGGTGAGTGGTGGGTACCTGAAAAATATGTAGATCGTTTGGGTGGGGCCGACTTTCGGAAGTTGATATTTATCGACCGGACGAATCAAAACCTGGCTACTTTGGAGCAGGGGGATTCTACCTGGTTGGTCAGGAGTATGAATCCGATAACGACAGGATTACATAGACCGCCCTATAAGAGAGAAACGCCTCCGGGAGTCTATGTCATTCGCCGTAAGCTGGAAGCGATGCCTTTTTTAAGGGACGGTTCCATTGAGCCCGGAGGATTTGCTCCATGGGCCAGCCGTTTTTCCGGAGGAGCCTACCTGCATGGAGTACCGGTAAATTATCCGGACTCCGTTGTTTTGGAGTATAGCGGTACGCTGGGGACAACTCCGCGTTCGCACATGTGTGTGAGAAATGCCACTTCTCATGCTAAATTCATTTACGATTGGGCCCCTATAAGTGAAGCATTGGTGATTGTATTTGATTAAAATAGGAAAAATGTATAAAGTAGTTATTCTAATTTTGAGTCTGGTGTGTGGGGTAAGAGTCGGAAAAGCTGTAGAAGCTTTACCGGAAACTACGGTGGCCTCTAGTTTTCAGTTGTATCAGGAATTGGGGTTGAGGGGAGAAGTGAATTTTCCTGCATTCGAACAGGCACTCAAAGGATTTTCCCGATATGCTTCCGGACAAGACCGCTTGTTGGTACTGATCGATTATACCAAACCTTCCACGGAGAAGCGGTTTTATATTTTAGATCTTTTGCAAAAAAAACTTTTACTGAGTACTTATGTGGCTCATGGCAGAGGAAGTGGGGATAATTATGCCGTGGCTTTTTCCAATAGGCCCGGTTCGTATCAAAGTTCCCTGGGATTTTTTCGTACCGGTGATACTTATATGGGAAAAAATGGTTACTCTTTATTTTTAGATGGTTTGGAAAAAGGAATTAACGATAAAGCGAGGGAACGTGCTATTGTTGTGCACGGGGCTAATTATGCAGATCCTGCTGTCTTGAAAGGCCAGCAGCGTCTCGGTCGCAGTCTGGGTTGTCCCGCCTTACCACCGGATATCAGTAAGCAGGTCATCGATACTATCAAAGGTGGGGTATTGCTCTATATTTACGGATTGAACAAAGCTTGAGGTATATTTACTCTTTTCCGAGGTCGTTTTCGCACTAGGATTCTAACCAGAAGGTCCGGAGGATCTTATCTCGACAGAATTTCCGATTCTTTCAGCAAGGCAAGAGGAATGCTGAACAACGGGAAACTATAATTATTCTGCTTTTAAGTCGTTCGAAATTTATAGAAATAGAATGAAACCGGGCAATGGTCCGGGATGAAAAGTGATGCGATGAGACGATAAAATTAAAGCTATTGTGCCGGATTGTCGGATATTGAGTTAACTTACTGTGTGTGAAATCGTAATAATTTTTAAGTCACACCTTTTAATTGTCGATTAATTCACTTAGATTTGCACGAATTTTAAAAACCTAATATTATCGATTTCAACGCATAGAAATGAGAAAATGGAGTATTGACGATTCAGCAGAACTGTACAATATCAACGGTTGGGGGCTGAACTATTTTTCGATTAACGAAAAAGGGCATGTTGCTGTAACACCTAAAACGGATGGACCTTCGATCGATCTGAAAGAATTGATGGAGGAGTTACAGGTTCGTGATGTGGAAGCCCCGGTACTTTTGCGATTCCCGGATATCCTGGATAATCGGATCGAGAAAATTTCTAATTGTTTTCAGGCTGCTGCTCGGGAATATGGCTATTCGGCTAAGAATTTCATTATCTATCCGATCAAGGTCAATCAAATGCGTCCTGTCGTTGAAGAGATTGTCAGTCATGGGAATAAATTCAATATCGGTTTGGAAGCAGGCTCGAAGCCAGAGTTGCATGCGGTACTTTCGATCGATATCGATGATGAGGCCATGATCATTTGTAATGGATATAAAGATGAAAGTTATATCGAACTGGCTTTGCTGGCTCAAAAAATGGGGAAACGGATTTTTTTGGTGGTGGAGAAATTGATGGAGCTGAAAACCATCGCTCGTTTGGCTAAGAAAATGAATGTGAAACCGAATATCGGAATCCGGATCAAGCTGGCTAGTTCAGGGAGTGGTAAATGGGAAGAATCAGGAGGAGATGTAAGTAAGTTCGGGGTAAATTCCAGTGAACTTTTGGACGCTCTCGATATTCTTGAAAAAAATAAGATGGCCGATTCTCTTCAGCTGATTCATTTTCATATAGGCAGTCAGGTGACCAATATCCGTCGTATAAAGACAGCTCTGAAAGAAGCTTCTCAGTTTTATGTGGAGTTGAAACGGATGGGATATAACATTAATTTTGTAGACATAGGAGGCGGATTGGGAGTAGATTATGACGGTACCCGTTCAGCGACATCGAATAGTATGAATTATTCTATTCAGGAATATGTCAATGATGCCGTTTCTTCTATTGTCGATGCTTGCGAAAAGAATGAATTGCCGCAGCCGAATATCATTACCGAGTCGGGACGTTCCTTGACGGCCCATCATTCGGTATTGGTTTTTGAAGCCTTGGCCAGTACCAGTCTTCCGGCTTTCGATGAAAATGAAGATTTGGCAGAAGATGCTCACGAGCTGGTGAAGGAACTATATGATTTGTGGGAAAATCTCAATCAGCCCCGTTTGTTGGAAACTTGGCACGATGCTTTGCAATGCCGTGAAGATGCTTTGAACTTATTTAATCTGGGCCTGATCGATTTGCGTACCCGTGCACAGGTAGAACGGCTTTTCTGGTCCGTTGCCCGTGAAGTATACGAGATGGCCGAAGCGACAAAACATGCTCCCGACGAGTTAAAAAAGATTGCGAAGATGTTACCGGATAAATATTTTTGTAATTTCTCACTTTTCCAATCCTTACCCGATTCCTGGGCGATCGACCAGATTTTTCCCATTATGCCGATTTCCCGGTTGAACGAACAGCCTACAAAGTCGGCTACAATTCAGGATATTACCTGTGATTCAGATGGGAAAATCAATAATTTTATTTCTACCCGTAATTTTTCCTATCACCTGCCGGTACATGAATTGAGCAATAAAGAACCCTATTATTTCGGAGTATTCCTGGTTGGAGCTTATCAGGAAATTTTAGGGGATTTGCATAATTTGTTCGGTGATACCAATGCTGTGCATATCAAAGTGAAAAACGGTGAATATGTGATCGATAAAATTATTGAAGGAGAAACAGTTGCTGACGTTCTCGAGTATGTGCAATTTACTCCTAAACGGATGGCTCGTACCGTTGAAGTATGGGCGACGACTTCTGTCAAAAAAGGGATCATTTCTCCTGAGGAGGGAAGGGAATTCTTATCCAATTACCGATCCGGTTTGTATGGATATACTTATTTAGAATAATAATAAGCCGCTTTCCAGCGGCTTTTTAATTAAATCGTAATATGAAGACAGAAAAAGAGAAAATGCAGGCAGGGGAGACTTATTATGCTTTCGATCCGGAGTTAATGAAGTTGCACCGTGACTGTTTGAAATGGGTGGAAGAATATAACCGGACTTATTTCCGGGATTATACTCAAGGAGGTGAATTACTTCGTAAATTTTTACCGAATGCCCATCCTTCTTTAGTGATACAGGCTCCTTTTTGGTGTGATTTCGGATTCAATATTTACGGAGGTGAGAATGGTTTTATTAATTATAACTGTACGATTCTCGATACGGCCCGGATTTATTTGGGGAAAAATATACTGATCGGCCCGAATGTACAATTATATGCTCCGATGCACCCGATCGATTATCGGGAACGCGCAACAGGAGCCGAACATGGCGAGCCCATTACAATCGGCGATGATTGTTGGATAGGAGGAGGAGCTGTGATTTGTCCCGGGGTGACGATCGGGGACCGTTGTATCGTTGCAGCAGGGGCTGTAGTAACTAAAGATGTGCCCGACGATTCAATGGTAGGAGGAAGTCCTGCCCGAATCATTCGGAAATTGGCCTGATAAAGGGGAAGTCTGGTTTGGAAGGGGAGCATTTACTAAACATGAAGATAAGGATTCGCTTTGTTGTAATCTTCTTTTTTTTCCGAAGTTCGCTTCATAATAGGTATATAATAGCAGGATGGTTATGATAATAATCACAATCCATAAATCTTTATGTTTTCTTTTTCCCTTAAACTGAAATCTCATATTTCTTAATTTTTATTTCCAATTAAAACGGATGTTTTTTTGGTGGTCGTTTGGGAAAAATTTTGGAACTTTTATGAATCTCTTAATAAGAGTTGATAGTCAGATGATTATAAAGTATAAAACAAAAAAAACACCCCTGAAAAGAGGTGGTATAATATAATGAATTTAAACGTCCGTTTATTTTTAATAGAACAGCTTGATTTTGTTTGTATAATGATGTAAAATTATATTTTAATTTCAGATGTACAAAATATTATTTTTTTCTTCTATAAAGTACCTTGGTATTTCTTACTTAGGGACATTCAGTAAATACTATAAAATCAGCCAACTAATTCATACATAAAATGTTGCGAATTAGTTGGCTTTTTTG
>NZ_LARL01000155.1:0-1230 GCF_000980295.1 Odoribacter sp. N54.MGS-14
ACTGGTGACCCGTACGGGAATCGAACCCATGTTTGCGGCGTGAGAGGCCGCCGTCTTAACCGCTTGACCAACGGGCCGTATGGTGCGCCTTCAGGGATTCGAACCCGGGACCCACTGATTAAGAGTCAGTTGCTCTACCAACTGAGCTAAAGGCGCATACTTTCTTTTGAAAAAGAAAGTATGCAAAGAAAACTTCGTCCCTTTTCCATGCTTTCTCTTTCGCAAGAGGGAGGCGCTTACCTGCGCCTTCAAAACCGAACAGTGAAACCTCAAGACCTCGCTCACAAGCGCCTGCATCCTTCCTTGACCTTTAGGTCAAGCCCTCGGCTTATTAGTATCGGTCAGCTGCACACGTTACCGTGCTTCCACCTCCGACCTATCTACGACATAGTCTACGTCGAGCCTTACTCCTTTCGGATGAGAGATCTTATCTTAGGGGGAGTTTCACGCTTAGATGCTTTCAGCGTTTATCTCGTCCAGACGTAGCTACCCAGCTGTGCCCTTGGCAGGACAACTGGTGCACCAGAGGTCTGTCCATCCCGGTCCTCTCGTACTAAGGACAGCTCCCTTCAAATCTCTTACGCCCGCAACAGATAGGGACCGAACTGTCTCACGACGTTCTGAACCCAGCTCGCGTGCCACTTTAATCGGCGAACAGCCGAACCCTTGGGACCGAATTCAGCCCCAGGATGTGACGAGCCGACATCGAGGTGCCAAACCTCCCCGTCGCTGTGGACGCTTGGGGGAGATCAGCCTGTTATCCCCAGGGTAGCTTTTATCCGTTGAGCGACGGCATTTCCACTCACATACCGCCGGATCACTAACTCCAACTTTCGTTACTGCTCCACCCGTCGGTGTCGCAGTTAGGCTCGTTTCTGCGTTTACACTCACTGCACGATTTCCGTCCGTGCTGAACGAACCTTTGAGCGCCTCCGTTACCTTTTTGGAGGCGACCGCCCCAGTCAAACTGCCCACCTAACAGTGTCCCCCGACCGGATTCACGGCCGCAGGTTAGAAAACCAGCAATTGAAGGGTGGTATCCCAAGGGTGACTCCGCACTGGCTGACGCCAATGTTTCCATGTCTCCCACCTATCCTGTACATCAATTACCAATCCTCAGTATTAAGCTACAGTAAAGCTCCATGGGGTCTTTCCGTCTAGTTGCGGGTAACTGGCATCTTCACCAGTACTACAATTTCGCCGGGTGGGTTGTTGAGACAGTGCCCAAAT
>NZ_LARL01000064.1:0-17940 GCF_000980295.1 Odoribacter sp. N54.MGS-14
GGTCCTGAATTGCACGGATTTATGTGCAAGTGATTCATTATGTTAATTTTAAATTTAAAAATCATGGCAGAATTTAATTCTTATTTACTTGGAAAAGCGAGAAAATCAGTCGGTAACCTGACTATCGTTTATGCAAAAGGAAAAAATATCGTACGGGCGAAAGTGTTCGGGCGGAAAGACAATCCGACGCCGGAGGTATTGATGCAGCGGATGAGGGTAAGGCTCCTCGGTAGATTTGCCCGCCGTATCCTGCCGGTCATCCGTAAAGGCTTTGCAGGAGTGGGTAAGGGAACGGCTTACAACGCTTTTATGGCGGCCAATATGAAACAGGTGACGGTGGATGAGGACATGACCGGGAGCATTGATTTCGAAACTCTGCAATTGGCCTCAGGTTTACTGTATACGCCCCGGGTGGAAGTGACCTGTGAGGAGGATCCGGTGGTGTATCGTTTCGTCCAGACGGCGGAGGAGGCCGAAGAAGGGTTTGCCGCGTTGGACGATAAAGTGTACGGCGTATTGTTGGAAACGGCACTGCAACGGGTGCGTCTGGTGGCATTGAAAAACAGGGGTATCGCCGGGGAAACGGAAGTCCCTTTACCTGACGGATGGAATGCGGCCAAGGTTAATGTGTATTGCTTTGTCATGTCCGGGAATGAACGGATGGTTTCGGACAGTATCTTTCTGCCGGTTTCAACCCAAGCGTAAAGTATGGCGATCTGCTATTTTATTTTAGGAACGGGTATTACTCTGGGCCTGAATTCCTGGATAGGGAATTTTGCGGAAGATTTCTGGGCCGGAGTAGTGAGTATTCTCGGCGGTGTCGCCGGCAGTATGGCGGTTGCCTGGTTGAGGCATAAGTGGGAAAAGAGAAAACCGTGATTTTTCAGGCAACAGGGATCGATAACTCTGTCTGTATGACCGCTCAATCGCAACATTTGCGGTTGGGCGGTTGTTTTGTCAGTATAGTTTTCTTTGATTTTTTTATTGATAAAATCGGGGAATGGGTTATAATTGCTATATTTGTATAATATAAGATGCGGTTCGGCAAAATCAATCCAACCAGTTTGTTGTTTTTGCTCTCGCCTTTCACTATATTTGTCCATCATAGATGTTTTCGATATGGCGGAAGAACCGGAGAATTTCTTATACGGTATCAATACCAAGCAGGAAAAGGCATGGCAATATTTATATGCGGAGTATTATTCTCCGCTTTGTTGTTATGCTTTGAAAATTCTGAAAGACAGGGAATATGCTATGGATGTGGTGCAGGGGATCATTGTCCGGTTGTGGGAAGCGGATACTTATTTCGAAGATATGCCTTCTTTCCGCGGATACCTTTATCGGGCGGTATATCATAATTGTCTGAAAGTTTTACGTGACCGCAATATAAAAGAACTGTGTTTGACCCAATGCGGGCAGGAAGAGGAGAGCGCCGGAGATTTCGGGGCGGTGATCGAGGAAGAGGTCGTCCGTAAATTGCGGGGCGTGATTGCCCGGATGCCGGAGAAACGACGGGAGGTGATGCTGCTTTGTTTAGAAGAAAAAACGGTGGAAGAAATCGGTGAAATTCTGGGAATCAGTGTCAATACGGTCAAAAAACATAAAAAAGAAGCTTATCAGTATATCCGGAAAATTCTGTCACCCGACATTTTCATTTTATTCTGTCTTTTATTCCACCCCAAAGATTGACTTTTTAAATAAATTTATCCGATTTTCGAAAAAAATTCAGTTAATAAAGGTACCCGTTTTGTCTTTTTGTGGATTATTTATATAAATAATCGTTATATGAACAAAGATGACGAAATAAGGGAAGAACTTTCTGATTTATGGTGTAAAGAAATTACCGGACAATTGAAGGGAAGTGAGAAAATCCGTCTTCAAAACTTAATAGAAGAACGGGAATTTCCTTTTCCGGATCGCAAACGTTGGTTATCACGTTTACGTCAGAAAGAGGAGTTCGATTCTGCAATAGCGTATCGTAAATTCCTGCAATACAAAAACAGGAAAAGGTGGTGGAGGTTTGGGCGTATCGGTCTTACCGCAGCGGCAGCCGTTTTGTTGTTTGTGGGGATTGGACTGGTTTGGAGTCATCGGGAACAGCTACGGTCTGTCCCCCCGCTGACGGTAAAAAATGAAGTGGTGGAACCCGGCAGGAGCAAGGCGATGATTACGCTGGCAAACGGAGAGAAAATAGTTTTAGGAGATAAAAAACAGCAACTGATCGGAGAAGACGGAACGCTCCTGAATTTGGATTCTGCCATCGTGGAATATAAAGGAAAACAAAAGACACCAGCATTGGTATACAATACCATTGATATTCCGATAGGAGGGGAATATCAGTTGGTTTTAGCGGATGGAACTAAAGTTTGGCTCAATGCCGATTCAAAACTAAGGTTCCCGGTTAGTTTTACCGCAGAACGGCGGGAGGTTTATTTAGAAGGAGAGGCCTACTTTGAGGTGGCGAAAGATAGCGAACATCCTTTTATCGTACACATTTCCAGGGGAGCGATTGAGGTGTTGGGTACGGGGTTTAACGTTCGGGATTACCGGGAAGAACAAAAAACCGTTACAACATTGGTGCAGGGAAAGGTGGTGTACCGACCGGAGAGACAACCGGGTCGGGAAATCATGTTGGAACCTGGTTTTCAGATAAAGGATGAAGAAGGAGGAAGTCTTCAGCCCCGGAAAGTAGATGTTATTTTATATACCGGCTGGAAAGACGGAAAATATGTTTTTGAAAATGCAACACTGGAAGAAATCATGCAAGTATTGTCCAGGTGGTATGATATTGCCGTTTTTTATAAACGCGAAGAAGTCAAAAAATTACATTTTACAGGTGATCTGGAACGTTATAAGACAATCAACGATTTTCTGGAATTTATGGAAATCGGTGGAAATGTCCGGTTTAGCATAAAAGGCAAGACTGTTTTGATAGAATAAAAAATAAAGGAGCGGATGTCAGCGCCAACCTTCATCCGCATCCGAGCAGTTAATTTCAGTATTCACTAAAACTAAAACAAAGTTATGAAAAAAAACGAAGTGTATGGGCGTAGTGTACCCATTAATTTTAATCCTTTATTCCGGGTTATGAAATTATGCCTTTTGTTTACTGTGATGTTGAATCTTTCGGTAGTTGCTGCAACAAATGCACAATTGAAAAAGGTTTCCCTGATCATGGAGAACGCAGAGTTGCGTCAGGTATTTAAAAAAATAAAACAACAAACCGGTGTCCGTTTTTTTTATAATGAGGAGAAATTGAAAAATATCGGGAACCGCCGGATCGAAATTCATGATCTGGAATTAGAGAAGGCATTGGATGAGATATTGGAGGGGACGGAACTTACTTACACTTTCCTGCGGGATGTTGTGGTAATCAAAGACAGGGAAAACAGTCGGGAGGTGCTGGAAACTCTGATGCAACAGAAAAGGCTGATCCGGGGAATTGTCAAAGATGAAAAAGGAATTACCCTTCCCGGAGTTTCTGTTATAGTGAAAGGTACCCAGACAGGTGTTGCGACCGATATCAATGGTCGGTTTGAGATCAAAGTGGACGATGAGCCCAACCTGATTTTGCAATTTTCTTTTGTGGGCATGAAAACGAAGGAAATAAAAATCGGAAACAATCAGGAATTGAAAGTGGTCTTGGAAAGCGCTGCCGAAAGTCTCGATGAGGTGATTGTTACAGGTTACCAAACTATCTCGAAAGAACGGACTACCGGTTCGTTCGGAGTGATAACTCCCCGGAATATCGAGACAAAATTACAGTCGAATCTGAGTTCTGTCCTGGAAGGACAGGCCACTGGAGTTGTACTGGATAAAGACGGTAAAATAGAAATCCGTGGTGTGTCAACTTTCAATGCGGAAAACGAGCCTTTGGTGGTGTTGGACGGTTATCCTATCGAGGGGGGGCTCGAATCGATTAATCCTGAGAATATTGAGAATATTACAGTGCTGAAAGATGGGGTCGCTGCCTCTATCTATGGGTCCAGAGCTGCTAATGGTGTGATTGTAGTAACGACTACCCGTGGGGCTGCCGATCGTTTTAACGTATCTTATAAAGGAATTGTAAGTACGATTTTAAAGCCTCAATTATCTAAATTGAACCGGGCGTCGACTTCGGATTATATCGATGCGGAATTAGATTTGTATTACCAGAATCCGAACCGTCCCAGTACGCAATCCGTTAGCAATATGAGTAAAGTGACCTGGCTGATGATGCAGGCACGGGAAGGAAATATGACTGAGGCAGAAGCTTTGGCTGAAATCGATAAATTGCGGAATATAAACGGTTTGAAGCAGGCGGAGAAATACTTTTACCGCAATCAGCTCAGCCATCAGCATAATATAGCCATCAATGGCGGTACGGAGAAAAACCGGTTTAATGCAGCTGTCAATTATATGTATAATCGGGGAAATATGATTCATTCCGACAATTCCCGTCTGATTTTCGATTTGAAGAACGACTGGAAACCGTCCAAATACATTTCGTTGGGATTAATAGCTAATGTCGTATATACTAAAGATGAACATCCGGTAAGAGGTTGGAGCGATTTGTTGGGTTATACCAATACTTCGTTGATACAGCCTTATGATAATCTGGTCGATCCGGAGACGGGCAAACCGACGACGGTATTTTCGACCAGTACTTATAAAATTGCCAATTATGAGAAAATCGCTAATATGAAGGACTGGAGCTATAATCCGATTGAGGATGTGGGTAAGGAGACGACCGATACGGAAGATATTCAGACTCGTTTGGGAGGAACCTTAAAGATATATATTATCGATGGATTGAATATCGAGACCGGAGGGATTTGGACCAGAGGAAATAAAGTGGAGAAAACGACTTATGACCGGGATGCTTATCGTATCAGGATTCAATACAATGATGCAACCTCCAAGACAAACAACGCCAGTCATTATTTTCCGGACGGAGCAATGATCGATGAATGGCGTAACATCAATGAAAGCTGGACACTCCGGACTCAGATCAACTTTAACCGTTCGTTTCTGAATGACAGGCACCGGGTGACCTTCCTTGCCGGAAATGAAGTACGCAAAAGTACTTATAGTAATAATCAGTATGCGACCCGTTTGGGATATAATCCGACGGCAGGATCTTTCATCCCGGTAAATATAAAAGATTGGAATTCAGGTTTGAATAAGGCGGATATGTTGTTCGGCTCGACTACGGTTTATTCTTTAAAAAACGGGGCGTATAATTTGCGGGATAACCGTTTTGTTTCCTGGTATGGAAACGGTTCTTACGAATTCGACAGCCGTTATCTGGTTAGCGGAAGTGTACGGTTGGATTTGACCAATTTCTTCGGAACAGATTCGAAATACCGGTATAAACCGTTATGGTCGGTGGGAGCAACCTGGAAATTGGCTGAAGAGAAATTCTTCTCCGTCTCCTGGATCGATCGTTTAAATCTGCGGGCTTCTTACGGAATCAACGGAAATATTTCTTTAAGCGAAGGTCCGTACCTGATGCTTGCGGCAGGCTCTTATCAGGAAATGACCGGTGGAGTTTCTTATAGTATTGCTTCTCCTCCAAACAATCAATTGCGTTGGGAAAAGACAAAAACGACCAATATCGGTGCCGATATCGCTTTATTCGATAACCGTATAAATCTGACTTTCGATTATTATTTGAAGAACAGCTCCGATTTGTTGGCCAGAGATGCCATCGACCCGACGACCGGATTCAGCAGTCTGACAAAAAATGTCGGGGAAATGCAGAACAATGGTGTAGAATTTTCTGTTAATGCCGATATTATCAAAAAACAGGATTTCGTCTGGAATTCGGTTTTCAATTTCAGTTATAATAAAAATAAAGTTAAAACATATAATGTAACCCGGATGTATACCAGCCAATGGGCCAGTATGGCACCTATTTTAGCTGAAGGTTACCCTGCCGACGCTATGTTTGGATTTAAATATGCGGGTCTGAACGATAAAGGAGAAGCTTTGGGGTATTCGGCAAACGGAGAGAAAGACCGGCTCGCTAACTTGACTACCGATGATATTATATATTTGGGTACGGTACGTCCGAAATATGATTTGTCGTTTACCAATGCGTTCAAATATAAAAACGTTCAGCTTTCTTTTATGTTTATCGCCAAATTAGGGCATCAATACCGTAAAGACGGTTTCTATGGTATGAATTATCAGAATCGTCATGTTGCCGACCGTTGGCAAAAGCCGGGAGATGAAGCTACCAAAAAATATCCCCAACTCCGGAGTGGAAGTACGGAACATTGGTATTTCCCTTATACCGATTTCCTGACCGGAAACGCCAGTTATATGAAATTGAGGGATGTGACGCTTGCCTATACCTTCCCTAAACATTGGTTGTCTTCTGTAGGAGTAAACAATGTTCGGGCTTACTTCCAGGCACGCAATATTTGGACTGTGACGGCTAAGGGGACGGATATAGACCCGGAAACTGCTCAGGTGAATATGACAGGAGCATATAATAATTTTACGGAACAGGGATTCACGTCATTGCCATTGCGTCCTGAATTTTATTTTGGTTTATCATTTTCATTCTAAATATATATACTTATGAAAGCGAAATTATTGACTATTTCTTTAATGGTGGGCTTGTTTATGGGGTGTCATGATTTTTTGGATGTCAAGCCTGTCGGAAAATTGATTCCTACGGAAGTAGAAGAGTTTGAGAATATACTCAATAATACGTATACGGTAGATTGGTACTATATGGACAATAATAAAGGTACGCTTCTCGCTTCTTTGGGAGATAACCTGCAAATCAGTGAGAATAGTGCCAATTATAATTATACCGCAACCCATCCGAACATTAACCGCTACGCTGCCTATACGTTTAAATTGCCTTACGGTAATCCTGAAAAACCCGATTATTTTTGGGAATGGGGTACTTATCGTGCCGTCGGTTTGTTGAACAATGTGATTGACGGGGTAAATGACGTAAAGAATGAAAAGACGGCGAAATTGGCTGAGGAATTGTCGGCACAGGCCCGGGCTGCCCGGGCGTGGTCTTATCTGACAATGGCCATGATTTACGGACCTGTTTATGATCCTGCCGGAGCTAACGATACAAAAACGATTCCTTATCGTACCGCAGCTTCTCCTACAGAAGCTAATCCGGCATTATCCACAACGGCCGAGGTGTTCGGGCTGGCCAAAGCGGATATCGATTTCGCTCTGAAGAGTGTTCCCGATAATGTAAACCATCCTGCCCGTATGAATCGATGTGCAGTACAGACTTTGATGGCTTATTATTACATGTTTGCACGTGATTTCGGAAAAATGCTGGAATATGCAGATATGGCCTGGACATCGGCCTTAGCTCAGCAAGGTTCGGTGGATAATTTGATTTATAATTACAACGATTTCTACTATGAACCCGATCCGGAGGCCAGTCCTTCTCCGGGTACTGATGTGGAGGTATCATTGGATTTGAAGGGCCAGGACGATTATTTGGGACAGACCTATCACCGGGAAATGTTGTTCTATCGGGTTGCTCCTTCAGGAGGGATGGGAAGCAGTGGTTATCCTTCGGTAGAGTTTATCTCTCTTTTCGATAAAAATACGGATTTGAGATACCGGTTGTTTATGCTGAAGGATTTAGGATATGCGACGACTGTAGGGGATACGAAGTATGATGACGGGATTGTCTTACAATATTATCGGGATGTAAAAATAAAAATGACACAAGGATTCAGTTATCCTGAACTGTTGTTGATGAGAGCAGAAGCATACGCCCGGAACAGTCGGAAAACAGAAGCTTTGTCTGACCTGAATACCCTCAGGAAATACAGGTATGACAATACGCAGGGAAGTACGGACCTTCCCAATGGAGCTGCCCTGACTGAAGATCAGTTGTTGGAGGAAATCCTGAAAGAACGCCGCAGGGAATTACCGATTGCAACTTTCCAGCGTGTGCTCGATCTGAAACGTTTGGCATTGGATAATGGCAAGCCGTGGTGTAAAACCACTATCGAGCACAAAATCGGAACTCAGACTTATTCGGCTTCGATAAATTCCGAATATTACGTTCTCCCTATTCCGAATAACATTATAAAATATAATCCGCAGTGGGGATTGCCGTTGGATACCCGGCCCTATAATCCGAAATAGACCGGGGAAAGAAAAGATCGAAAGTGTTTTGATGAAACCAGGGGCTGTCTAAGAAATGAAGTGCCCTCAAAAAGTTGGACATAAAACTTTTGGGGGCATTTCACTTTTAGACAGTTCTTTTTTTATTGTTTTTCAACGGGATTGTGACGGATTATTTGATTTTTTGTGTCTCCACTTTCCTTTTTGTGTATTATAGTCTTCGATTTTTTATACATTATCCAGTTGTAAACAGAGAGGATTGGACAGGTTTCCATCCCCATATTCCCTCCGTCTATTTTTGGATGTAAGTTATCGGAGATGAAGCGTGGAATCCAATGAATAGAGGATGAAGATAAAAAGGAGAAGCTTGAAAAATTAAAGAAATTGGATAAATTTGTATTTATAAAATACAGAGAGTAGTGCATTTTAAATCATAATGGGGTGGAAGATAAAATTAAATATGAAAAACATTGGCTGAAACTGTTGGTAGAAGGAGATGAGAAGGCTTATAAACGTTTGTTTGATTTATATTATTCCTCATTGGTCATGTTTGCTGCAAAATATTTGAGAGATACCGATCTGGCAGAGGATTTGGTACAGGATGTCATTTATGATTTCTGGAAACAGAGGCAGCATCTTTCGGAACTTTCTTCTTTGAAATCCTGGTTGTATATATCAGTGAGAAACCGGTGTATCAATTATTTGGAACATGATAAGGTGAAGAAAAAATACTTACAATTAAACGGGGAAGCTGAAGCTGATTTTTTTCTATCGCAGATCATCGAAGAAGAGGTGTATCTGGCATTGAAACAGGCAATTGATATTTTACCCCCTAAAATCAGGACTATCTTTTATCTGATACTGGAGAGGAAAACCAATGCGGAGATCGCCTCTTTGTTGGGGATAACCGAAGAGGCTGTAAAGGCTTATAGAAAGAGAGGTATGAAGATGCTGCGGATACGGTTGAGTAATTTCTGGATATTAGCATTGTTAATTTTTTAAATTTTTGCCCACTTTTTAGTTTTTTCCTGTCTTTATACAAAAGGCAGAAAATATGGAATTAAAAAGTGAGAAAGCATTTCGGATTGCTGATTTGATTTTGCGTTATCAGGAGGAGACTATCTCAGAAGAGGAGATGGAAGAACTCAGGCTTTGGCTGAAGAAATCAACGGAACATCAGCAACAATTTGAAAATCTGAATGATCGTGACTATATCAGGCGGAAACGCGAACTGGATTTGTCTATAAATCCGGCTGCTGCGTATACTGCTTTTTCTGAAAGAATAGCAAGGGAACGTCCATGGTCTTACAGGAAGTTGCGTGGGTTAGCTGCTGTGGCAGCTGTATGTCTGATTGCAATAGGAATTTACTGGTGCTGGCTCCGGGAAGACAGGAACGGTACGCTTGTTCCTCAGGTATCGACATCTGTCATTCCTGCTGGTAGTAGTAAGGCTGTCCTTACCTTGGCCAACGGGGAACAGATTCATTTGTGCGGAGATACTGCCACTTCTATAAAGCAGCAGGACGGTTCTGTAGCTAAGGCTTCGTCTGCCTCTTTAGTGTATCAGAATATTCCGTCTTTGCCGGAAGAGCTATTGTATAATTCTTTGAGTATTCCCCGTAAGGGAGAATTTGTACTTATACTGTCCGACGGAACGAAAATCTGGCTGAACTCGGAGAGTGAAGTGGAATATCCGATTGTTTTTCCCTCCGGGGAACGAAGGATACGTTTGCAGGGAGAGGCTTATTTTCAGGTGGCCTCTGATAAATCGTCCCCTTTTATTATAGAGATGGGAAAGGTGCAGGTACAGGTGTTGGGAACCTCTTTTAATCTCCGGGCTTATCAGGATGAAGAAATGATTCAGACCACCCTGGTGGAAGGGAGGGTATGCATGTTCACCGGCAAAAAACGGATATTGTTGTACCCGAATGAACAGGGGGCTATAGAGCTGAAGACTGGTAATTTAGTTAAAAAGCAAGTGGATGTACAGGCATATATCGGTTGGAAAAACGGGAGGTTTATATTCGAACGTCAGACTCTGGAAGATATTATGAGGACTTTGTCGCGCTGGTATGATGTGCAGGTGGTGTTTCAGTCGGAAAAAGCCCGGCATATTGAATTTACCGGTAATTTAAGACGTTATGATGATTTCGGACAGATCGTATCGATGCTGGCTCTGGCTTGTCCCGCAAAATTTAATGTTTCAGGAACTACTATTTATATCGCAGAATAAAAGACAGGTAGCCGATGTAGGGAATCGGCCGCCTGTCCGTTCTGGTATTTATTTACTTATAAGTCAAACAAAGTTATGAAAAAAACGAAAAACAGGAAATTTCCCGGTGTATTTCTCCCGGGACGAATGATGCGGACGATGAAGCTGATGACTTTATTACTTGTGTTACAAACTTTTCAAGTGACTGCGAAAGGATATTCGCAGGAAAATATCACATTGAAAATGAAGAATGTGACCTTTGCAGAGGTCGTTAAAGAGATTGAACGCCAATCCAAAGTGACTTTCCTTTATAATCATGATTATGTACGTGAGCTGGATCGTCTGAATCCGGATTACTCGAATTTGAATCTTCAGGAAGTATTGGATCATATTTTGACAGGAACCAATTTGGAATACAAGTTGATCGATAATACGGTGGTCATTACTGCTAAACAGGGACAGGATCAGTTTGAGCAGGAGATACAGACCATAAAAGGAAAAGTTGTAGATGTACAGGGACATACCTTGCCCGGAGTGACTGTCGTTATCAAGGGTACGAACCTGGGGGTTGCTACGGATATGGATGGAAGATTTTCTATTCAGGTACCCCGTGGCAAGGCTGTCGTCCTGGTGTGTACCTTTGTTGGAATGCGTAAAAAGGAGGTGAATTATGTGGAAGGGAAAGAATTGACTATCGTCATGGAGGAGGAGGCTGCAGAGATGGACGAAGTGATTGTGACGGGGTATTTCCAGAAATCGAAAGAGAGTTTTACAGGTTCGGAGGTAACCATCAATACCGAGGAACTGAAAAAAGTCGGGGCTTTGAATATGATTCAGGCGTTGAATGCTTTCGATCCTTCTATCCGCTTGAACGAGAGCCTTACACAAGGGTCTAACCCCAATGTGATACCGGATATTACGATCCGGGGAGAGAATGGTTTTGACCTGAGGGCCAATGCTGACGATGCGACGACAAACCCCAATGCCCCGCTTTATATTCTGGATGGAGTGGAGGTTTCGGCAGAACGGATCTATGATATGGACCTGAACCGGGTGGAATCCACGACTATCCTGAAAGATGCCAGTGCAACGGCTTTATATGGGTCTCGGGGTGCCAACGGAGTGATTGTCATTACGACTATCCGTCCGAAAGCCGGACAAATCCGGATAAACCTGAATGCCAATTACAACGTTTCAATCCCGGATTTGAGGGATTATAATTTGATGAATGCTGCGGAAAAACTGGAATATGAACGCCGGGCCGGTGTATATACCGATCCTGTTTATTCAGAACAGGTACGACTGGAAGAACTTTATAATTCACGTTTGGAAGAGGTGAAAAGAGGGGTGGATACTTATTGGTTGTCCCAGCCTCTGACTACTTCGTTAAATCAGCGTTATTCGCTCAATTTTGAAGGAGGAGATCAATATTTCCGTTATGGCGTGGATTTACGATATGATACGGATAAAGGAGTCATGAAGAAATCCGGACGGGACCGGTTGGGGATTAACTTGACTTTCAATTACAATATCGGTTCCAGCTTTTTTATCCGGAATGACTTGTCGGTCGATAATGTGAAAGCGAAGAATTCTCCGTACAATGAATTCTCTTTGTATGCCAACCAGAATCCGTATGACCGGATTTATGACGAAAACGGAGAGTTTGTGGAAAAACTTTCTTCGGGTGACTGGAATCCGTTGGTCAGTGCCAATCTGCCCAAGCGTAATACCAGCACTTATACCTCTGTTCAGGATAATTTCAATATCGACTGGAGGATTATTCCGGCTTTGCGTTTACAGGGGCGTTTCAGTTATACCAGGCAGTTTGACCGGCGGGATTTGTTTAAATCTCCGGAATCACTGGATTACAGTACAGAAACGGATCCGAAAAAGAAGGGGAGTTATTATCTGGTAAATTCCCGGAGTGACCGGTTTGACGGTAATTTGACACTGGCTTATAATAAGACGATAGATAAACACATGCTGAATGTCGGGGTCGGAAGCAATATCATGCAATCGGAGACGGAAGGTGAGTCTTTTACCGGAGTCGGGTTTATCAATCCGGACATGATTTTTATCGGTGCAGCCAATGCTTTTCAGGAAAATACCAGTCCTCAGGGAACCTATGATAAATCGAGATTGGTAGGATTTTTTACTAATGTAAATTATGGGTACGGCAATCGTTACTTCCTGGACTTTTCTTTTCGTTCGGACGGTTCCAGTAAATTCGGACGTAATTCGCGTTTTGCTCCTTTCTGGTCATTGGGGGTAGCCTGGAACGTGCACAATGAGTCTTTTTGGCATGCTCATGAGAAAAACGCATTGAAGCTGAGGGCTTCGGTGGGAAGTACGGGGACAACTAATTTTTCATCTACCCAGGCGCTGACAACCTACCTGTATGATTTTAGCAGGGAGTATAACGGAAATTTCGGAGTTAGTCTGGCTGGTTATGGAAATCCGGATCTGAAGTGGCAGACAACCCTTGCTTATAATGTGGGGGTGGATTTTACTTTCTTGCGCGGTTTGGTGGTGTTTAACGGAGATTTTTACATTAAAAATACCCGTAGTCTGCTGTTGCCTGTAACTGTAGCTCCTTCGACGGGATTTATCGATTATGTGGAGAATATCGGGAAATTGAGAAATACGGGTGTGGAAGCCCGTTTGCGTTTCAACCTGATCCAGGATGCAGTCAAAGATCTGAGATGGAATGTCACCTTGTCCGCTTTCCATAACCGGAGTAAGATTACCCAATTATCCAATCAGTTGGAAACCATCAATCAATATGCCAACGATGACCGGGCAAACCAGGGAACGGTGGTATATCGTCAGTTCGAGGCGGGACGTTCACAGACGGCTTTGATGGTGGTGCGTTCCGGAGGAATCGATCCGGCTACCGGGAATGAAATTTATATTAAACGTAACGGGGAAATGACTTTTGAATATAACCATAACGATAAGATCGAATGTGGGGATATGAAGCCTAAAATCGAAGGAAATGTGAACACTAATCTGAACTGGAAAGGATTCAATCTGTATATGCTGTTTAAATATCAGTACGGTGGAAAAATATATAATGCTACCCTGGCCTCGAAAGTGGAAGGGGCTAATCCGCTTAAGAATGCTGATAAACGGGTATTGTACGACCGTTGGAAAGAACCGGGGGATCATGCGAAATTCAGACGTATCGACGATACGAGTGCGCCCTATCAGACAACCCGCCTGGTATTTGATAACAATTTGCTGGCTTTGCAAAGTGTCTCCCTGTCATATGAGTTGCCTCGTAAGATTTCCCAGAAAATGTATATGGAAAGAGTGAAGCTGCTGTTGAGTTCTACCGATCTGTTCCGCTTGTCCTCGGTAAAACAGGAACGGGGGACGAGTTATCCCTTTGCACGTACTTTCAGTATCGGTTTGAATGTTACTTTTTAGTCGTTAACAGATAAAGATAGAACTTATGAAAATGAAAAATAGCATATGGAATTTAGTTTGGGTGTGTTTGTTATGCTCCTGTAATTCCTGGTTGGATATTAAATTGATAAACCAGAGCGAAGAATCGGAATTGTTCAGTACGGAACGCGGATTTACCGAAGCGTTGGCCGGGGTGTATTATGATATGTCGGCCGCGGGACTATATGGTCAGACCCTTTCATTCGGCATGCTGGATGTGATGTCGCGTACTTATGATTATTCCCGGGTGCCGAATGCCATGAAAATATTCAGGGATTATGATTATGAAGACAAGGATATGGAGGCTTATATCTATTCCATATGGTATGCTTTATATGCTAATATTGCAGCCATCAATAATATATTGGAGTGGAGTGATAAAAATGCTTCTGTCCTGTCGGATGCCCGGCGTAATCAGGTCCGGGGTGAGGCATTGGCATTAAGGGCAATGCATCATTTCGATATTTACCGTTTGTTTGCTCCCGATGTGAAGCTGGATAAGGCTGCCCGGATTTTACCTTATCAGCTGAAGTTCGGAGTGGAGACACCTGCTGTATATACGACACAGGAATATCTGAATCTGGTGGTCGGGGATTTAGAAAACGCTTTGGAATGCCTGAAAGATGATCCCATTTGTTCGGTGGTACCCTATGAATTAGGAAACGGGGTGGATGAAAATAAAGATCAGGCTGACCAGTATGTTGCACGAATGAATTATTATGCTGCAAAGGCTTTATTGGCCCGGGTTTATCTGGATATGGGGGGAGAATATAAAAAAGAAGCCCGTCGTTTGGCTGAAGAGGTGATTGAAAGTAAAAAATTCGCCTTATTGGATTATGAGAAAAGTTTGAATGTGGATATGGCCGATAAAGATTTGCTTTTTTCTAGTGAGCATATCTTTTCACTACGGAACCAGGCTATAAAAACAGGTGCTGAAGCGATACATAAACGGGTGACTGGTTCGGACGGTAATTTACAGATGGCTGTAGGGTTTCAGAGTAGCATATATGAAGGGGATCTGGATGATTACCGTTTGAATTGGTACAGTGAAATTTATATTGTAAAATATACCTCTGATAATAGTAAACGTTTTTTCCCGAAAGTTCCGATAATCCGTTTGTCGGAAATGTACCTGATTGCTGCGGAGGGTTGGATGGAAGACGATCCGGGGCATGCTGCGGAATTACTGCAGACTTTCAAACAGGCCAGGACACAGAAAGAGGTGGTATCGCAGGAAGTAACCGAAGACGTGATCATGCGGGAAATACGCAAAGAGTTTATCGGGGAAGGAGTGATCTTTTTAACTTATAAGCGTTTGCATCACGATATCTGGGGAAATACTTCCGAAGATCAGGTGAAAGCTGATAATAATGTCTTTGTATTCCCGATCCCGGAAGATGAAATAGAGTATGGTAACAGAACACAAAATTGAATTGTCCAATGAAGAAAGTTATATATGTATTTTTATGGTTTTGCCTTTATTTACAAGGATGTGAGCAGAAGGTGGAATATCAGTATGATGATGTCAACCGGATATATTTCCAGTATGAGGTATTAAATAGCCTGGGCAACAAAGTAAGTCTGGATTCTGTCGTTTTTTCTTTTGGAAAACTTTCGGATGACGTTGTTGCAGATACGGCTAAAATAGTGGTACGTGTTTTAGGTAATACGTCGGAAGAACCACGTACTTACCGGGTAAAAGTACTTGAAAAAGGTAATTATTTAAATGGGGAGACCGATATGGTTGCCGATGAAGATTATGTATCTCTGGCTGAGGAGCAATTATTTGGTCCCGGCCGTTTTCAGGATACCCTCCGGATTGTTGTTTTCCGGAAAAATCTGAGTAAAAGCCTTCGGAATCCTGAAAGCAAGACGCTGATGCTTACACTTGTTGCCGGAGGAGATTTTCAGCTGGGCATTGAAGACGGGCGTGAGATGAAATTATCTGTCAATGACATTTTGTTTCCGCCAGCCTGGTGGACGGCCAATGAGGGGGAACTCGGATTTTATCATCCTAAAAAATGGCGTAAGCTGATTGAGCTGGATCCGATTTTCGCTATTGAAGATGCATTTGTGGGAACAGGGGTGGATATGACGAAGAAATCCCAGATATTGAGAGAATGGTTGAATAAAAATATCATTATTGATGATGAGACTGGTATGCGGATTATGATGGACGGACTTGTCGAGATTACGGACTTGAATTAAATAGGAGGCTATTATGAAAAAAATAATTACTTTTTTATACCTACTTATCCTGGCATATGCCTGTTATGATGATAAAG
The DNA here is from genome assembly GCF_000980295.1 of Odoribacter sp. N54.MGS-14. Lineage (NCBI taxonomy): Bacteria > Pseudomonadati > Bacteroidota > Bacteroidia > Bacteroidales > Odoribacteraceae > Odoribacter > Odoribacter sp. N54.MGS-14. Next base: position 16,048 of record NZ_LARL01000064.1, read on the forward strand.
GAAATTACGATTATCGGGAAATCAACCAGATCAGCATACAGAATATCGATAGCCTGGTGCTTTGTGACCAGATGGATTTGTTGTCTATTCCCGTGACTTTGGAGGGAACGCAGTATTCGGATTCGAACCGGTTTACTTATATGTGGGAAGTCAACCAGAAGGTTGTGGCGACGACGAAAGATCTGAATGTATATGCTAATTTCCCGTTGGGGATTAATACAGCACGTTTTGTGGTAACCGATAAGGAATTGGGGACGAAGGCCTTTAAAAATTTCAGAATCAATGTGTCCAGTTCTACGGCAGGTGACGGTATCCTTGTTTTAAGCAAGTATCAGGGGCATGCAGAATTATCCTTTAAGCGTCTGGACAGAGAGGGGAGTACTTTTACTCCGAATTATTATGAAGCATTGACCGGTAACCGTTTGGGAACGAATCCACGCAAGATTCACCGGTGTTATATTCCTGAAGCGGCTAATGTCAATTCGGGATTGAAAATAGAGACGGATCACCGGTTGAAGTGTCTGAGTGAGGAGACCTTAGTTGAGATCGGGGAAAACAAGTATCTGGATCATAACTTTTTTATCTCACGTGCCATGACTTTGCCGCCGGATATAACGGAGTTTGATGTGAAAGCCTGCTGGCATTTGACGACGTCTGCAACTACAACGAGTTTGGGAGGATATATTTTCGTGATTGCCAATGATGAGCTTTGGCATGATCAACGGATGGCTATGCCTGCGTACAACGTGGATTTGAATATGACATTTATGCAAAAAGCAAGCCCCTGGCATGGGCAATTGTCTCCGGTTATGTTTCTGGCATCTTTGACCGGGAGTGGTACACAAAACTACAGTTCTCCGGAATTGTTATATTTGTTTGATGAAAGTGAAGGACAGTTTATATATGCCAATGTAAACAGTTCTGCAGCTAATAGGGCTTGTTCTGAATTGGGGATTTATGCCGGCTATTCACTTTTGTACGGGACACATACTGCTTCTCCGAATCAGGCTGTCGCTGTTTTGGGAAACGGTTCCGTTTACCGGATGTTATACCTGAAACTTCCGTCGAAGACAAGCGAAACCGCTGCCGTCCCTTTTACCGTACTGGCTGATGTAATTGTGCCTGGTGAGGTGATAAATTCCGGAACCTCTTATTATCCGATGAAGAATGAGAGTTATATGTTTTTTGCAACGGATAACGGCCTATATCGTTATAATCTGAGAGATCTGGAAAATGGCAATGCGCCGGGAAGTCAGAATAGGATCATGACATTGACCGATTTCGGTTACAATGCTGATGATAAAATCACCTGTATGACGGTATCCAGGACGGAACAGGAAATATTGTTAGGGATTTCCCGCTATGGTGAAGATACCGAAGGAATGGGCGAGGAACTGAAAGGAGACGTGCTGGTCCTGGATCTGAAAACCATGAATATGATCCGGAAGTATGAAGGAGTGGCAGGTTATCCGGTTGACCTTATGGTGAAATACCAAAAATTTCTCAGAGATGGGAAAGAGAATGGGGTGGATGTGTCGGATGTATTGTATTTTTGAAATATCCGGATAACAGTAGTTATATTTGGAAAGAGTGTATCAAAAAAACGATTTTTGAATACACTCTTTTGTTTTTATGGTATTCTAAATGGAATCTTACAAACAGACGTTGAATAATATTGTTGTAAATTAGTAACTTGTCCAAAGTGATTCATTTTTTTTGAAAAAAAGTGTATAAAAAATTTGGAACTGGGGTATTAATTGTTCTATCTTTGCAGCCGCAATCAGGAACCGATGTATTGAACAAACGGAGGAGGTGGGAGGGTATGATGTGTTGGCTTACAGGTTTTTATGTTGTGCAGAGTTCTTCAGGATATTGCCCTGGTCGGGTTCTGAA
>NZ_LARL01000156.1:0-1225 GCF_000980295.1 Odoribacter sp. N54.MGS-14
TAATGCACGATGCACCTCTTTTTTGTTCATCACTATACAAATCTGTTCATTTTCTTTAAGCTGCGATCTTTTGAAGATTTCTTTGATTTATGTGTTCCCAGCATCTAAAAACAGCAGTTGTAAGTTCATAAAACAGTCTAATCAGCCAGTTCATACCTTCTTTTGTCAGTTTTGCACACATCTTTTTTATATTGAAGGCAATGGCTAGGAAGGCAAAGTCCATGAAGACCTTGTCCTTTCCAAAATGTCGGAAACGTTTGTAGTTCATATTGTTTTTAATTTGTCCGAACACGGCTTCCGGTTCTATGCATCTCTGCCCTCTGTGTTTCAGTCCTTTCTCAGAGCAGAGCAGTTCTTTGGCTCTCCGCTTGTATTGTCTAAGCCTATGATTCAGTTCTATCGTCCTGTTTCCTTTTGCTTTAAAACAGCGGCATCGCAGGGGATAGCCTTCACACCTGACAGCTCTGTACCGTGCATTTTCGTTGACATATCCGGATGCGGTTTTCACATTCCTGGTGCCTATCCTCCGCATCCTTTGCCCCATAGGGCAGATGCAGAAGTCATGTTCTTCATTGTAGTAGAAGTTTTCGGCCTTGAACGGGTCCGGTTTGAATCTCGGCCGCTGCTCCATGTGGAAATAGTTGTACTTTACGTAGGCTTCCATGCCGTTTTCGGACATGAAGCGGTAATTCTCTTCGGAGCCATAGCCGGAATCAGCAACCACCGTATGGGCCATCCGGTCATACCTGTTTGAAAAAGATTGCAGGAAAGGAATCAGGGTCAGTGTATCCGTAGGGTTCGGGAAGAGTGCAAAATCGGTGATGAACTGATTTTCGGTGCCGATTTGAAGGTTGTAACCGGGCTTCGTCTGTCCGTTGCGCATGGCATCCTCCTTCATTCTCATGAAAGTAGCGTCATTGTCCGTTTTGGAATAGGAATTCCTGTCCTGCAGCGTGTCCAGACGGTTGTCGTATTCCTGTAGCTTGTCCCTGTGCTCTTCCAACTCCTTCAGCTGTTTGCGTTTCTTTTTCAACGCAGTCTTTTCCTCTTTCGTGGAGGGTTCAGGAACCTGTCTCTCCGCAACAAACGCTGAAAATCAGCAGATTGCAAAACAAACACCCAGTTTTACACCCAAGAATGTAAAGTCTGGTGTTTTTGTTTTATTTAAGATAATACAACCACTACATAATAAAAGAGTAGCGATATTAAAAGAATCCGATGAGAA
>NZ_LARL01000065.1:0-17828 GCF_000980295.1 Odoribacter sp. N54.MGS-14
CTCATACGGGCTGGTTGACGACAGGTCCCAAAGCACGGGCTTTGGAAGATGAAATCCGTCAGTTCACAGGAGGTGAAGCTGTTTTGTGTGTAAATTCGTGGACCTCCGGGGCGATGCTGATGCTACGGTGGCTGGGAGTAGGTCCCGGTGATGAAGTGATTATCCCCGCTTACACTTACAGTGCCACGGCTTTGTGTGCCATGAATATGGGAGCTAAGGTGGTAATGGTGGATGTAAAAGAGGATTTTACCATCGATCCGGACAAGATAAAAGCTGCGATCAATGAACACACCAAAGTGATATTGCCTGTCGATATCGGAGGGTATCCCTGTGATTACGATGCCATCCGGGCAGTAGTGGACGACCCGGAAGTAAAGGCTTTGTACCGGCCTGCCTCCGGGAGGCAAAAGCAATTGGGCCGGATAATGCTTTTGGCGGATGCCGCCCATTCTTTAGGGGCTTTTTATAAAGGGAAGGCTTCCGGAACCGTGGCCGATGTTACCGTTTTCTCCCTGCATTCCGTAAAAAATATTACGACAGGGGAAGGCGGTGCAATTGTATTGAATTTACCGCAGCCTTTCGGCAATCAGAACGAACTGACTTACCTGAGGGCTTTGGCATTGAACGGACAAAACAAGAGTGCTTTCGAAAAAAATCAGGTGGGTGCGTGGCGGTATGATATCATCGATCAGGGACTGAAAGTGAATATGCCGGATTTGTGCGCTACTGTCGGGTTGGCCCAGATGCGCCGGTATAAATCCACGTTTCTGCCCGAAAGGAAAGCCATTTTTGAATTTTATGTCCGGGAGTTTTCAAAACGGGATTGGGCTGTTATTCCCCCCTATCATCACCGGGATACGGAGAGTTCTTATCATCTGTTTCTGCTCCGGATCAAGGATTTCGATGAGGCGAAACGGGATGCCATGATTCAATATATCAGTGAAAAGGGTGTCGGGGTGAATGTACATTACATACCGATGGCTATGCTGACTTTGTTCAAGAACCGGGGATATAAAATGGAAGATTATCCGAATACATACCGGTTGTATGCCAATGAAATCAGTCTTCCGGTTTATAATCATTTAACCCGGGAACAGCTGCGTATCATCGTGGATACCGTTGCCGAAGCCTATGAAGCTGTAAAATAACATTTCTTTCCTTCTTTTTATAATCCGAATTTATGTACAAATTTTTGAAGGTTGTCTTTGACGTACTGCTGGCACTTATTGCCTTGGTGTGCGTGTCGTGGCTGTTATTGCCCTGTATGCTGATTTTGTGGTGTACGGGAGAACATAAGGTATGGTATCTGCAAAAAAGGGTTGGGTACAGGAACCGGATGTTTTCTATTTTTAAGTTCGCCACCATGCTGAAGAACTCCCCCAATATGGGGACAGGCAGCCTGACCACCCGGAATGATCCGCGTGTATTGCCTTTCGGCCGTTTTTTGCGGAAGACGAAGATCAATGAATTGCCGCAGATATTGAATGTACTCAGTGGAACGATGAGTATTGTAGGGCCGCGTCCGCAGATGAAGGTGGATTTCGAACGTTTTCCGGAACATGTACAACGGGTGATTTATAATGTGCGGCCGGGAATCACGGGGCTCGGCTCGATTGTTTTCCGGGATGAGGAGCGGTTGTTGTCGCAACCGGGGATCGATCCTGTCGTGTTTTATACGGAGAAAATCGCTCCGTACAAAGGTGAACTGGAAATCTGGTACCAACAACATGCTTCGTTATGGCTGGATATTAAACTGATCTTCCTGACGGCCTGGGTGATCGTGAAGCCGGAAAGTGAGCTGCCTTTCCGTTGGCTGAAAGGACTGCCGGAGCGGCCGGAGTATTTGAAATAATTTCTTACCTGAATTTGAAATCAAATTAAAATTAAGCAGATGTTGAATGTCAGTCAATTTATAGCCGACCACATAACGGGCCGGCAAAAGAGCATGTTCGCAGCGGACATTGAGGCGAACCGGGATAAGCTTCGCGCGGAAATAGAAGGTAAACGTGTTTTGGTGATCGGCGGTGCCGGGACGATCGGTTCGTCGTATATCCGGGCGGTGCTGCCTTTCCGTCCTTCAAAGCTGGTGGTTGTGGACATCAGTGAGAACGGGCTGGCGGAACTGACGAGGGATCTGCGCTCGACGTACGGGATGTATGTGCCGGAAGAATACCGGACTTATCCGCTCAGTTTTGCCGATCCGGTCTTTGAAAAGATTTTCCGGGCAGAGCAGGGATTCGATATTGTGGCCAATTTTTCAGCCCACAAGCATGTACGGAGCGAAAAGGACAAATATTCGGTGCAGGCATTGCTGGAGAATAATGTGCTGAAAGCGCGGAAATTGTTGGATTTGTTATCTGAATTTCCGCCGTGTCATTTCTTCTGCGTGTCGACGGATAAGGCGGCCAATCCTGTAAATATCATGGGAGCCAGCAAGAAGATCATGGAGGAAATGATCATGGCCTATTCTTCGCGGTTCAAAATATCGACGGCCCGTTTTGCCAATGTGGCTTTTTCGAACGGAAGTCTGCTGGCCGGATTTATCGGCCGGCTAATGAAGCGTCAGCCGCTGAGTTCGCCGAACGATGTGAAACGCTATTTCGTTTCTCCTGACGAGAGTGGACAGATCTGTATGCTGGCCTGCATCCTGGGGCAGAACCGGGAGATCTTTTTCCCGAAACTGGGAGCAGAGCAGATGATGACCTTCTCCTCTATCGCCGACCGGTTCCTGCATAGTCTGGGATATGAGGTGAAACAGTGTGCCTCGGAGGAGGAAGCCCGGCGGTTTGCCGCGGAGATGCCGGTGGATAGTAAAGTATATCCGGTGTATTATTTCGCCTCGGATACGACAGGAGAAAAAGGGTTTGAGGAATTTTACGTGAAGGGGGAAAAAATTAATCCGGAACGCTTCGGATCGTTGGGAGTGATTGAAGACCTGAAGGCCCGCCGGATGGAAGAACTGGATACTTTCCTGGAAAGATTGCAGGCGGTATTGAACGACCAGAAAACAGAAAAAGAAGATATTGTCGGAACGATGAAAGCATTTATCCCCAATTTTGAACATATGGAGAAAGGGAAAAACCTGGATCAGAAGATGTAATATTTTTTGATGGGAATTACTCCATAATTGTTTAGAGAAACCTGGAAATTACTTAACGATTAAAACATTCATCTATGTCCGACATTAAATTCATCGAAGGAGGTATTTTTACCGATTACCGGGGGCAGATTTCTCATGTGAATAACCTCGACATGCAAGAAATCAAGCGTTTTTATATTATTCATCAAAAGACTGCCCGTGTATTCGGATAAAATACTGTCGGATGCGGTACATGACAGCTGGAGATATGACAAGGATATGTGGATGGATTGGAATTTATGGTAGACTTATTCCGGTAGTTGTTCGTGTCCGGTGCCCCGGTCGCTTCTGTCGGTCATCTTGCTTTTTCTTTCACTGACCGGCGGAACTCCTCACTGCACAAAAAACTTTACGTTACGTTTCCGTCAGACACCACCGGTCGGGCATTCAGAAAAAGCAAGACGACACTCGACAGAGCTCCCATGGTCCCCGAATACGATCACCTTCGACTCCCGTTATCACTGCATGGCAAGCTAACCTCGATCTGGAAAACAGGAACACCATAAAACAGAGGTCTTCTGATTCCTTACCTTAGGAATCAATTTAGAAATCAGTATTTTTCTTCCCCTTCCTTTGGTCCGTAGTGCTGACGGCATAAAAACCGAAACAGAAAGAAAAAAACTAAACCTACAGTTCAGGAGATTTTTTTCATTCGCTTAATCGGGATGGTATGCGCCTGCTTTTTTGAAGATACAATCTGAGAAAAGATAGGTTGAATCAGCACAAAACCACAACCGACGAATAATCCCAGCAATAAAGAAGCCAACACAATCAATGCACGCTGTGGTTTAGAAGGAACGGTCGGTTCTACGACAGGTTCGATTACCGTCAGTACCGGCATATCTTCTTTCACCTGAATTTTCGCCTTCTCCCGTTGCTTTACAATATCGGAATAAAGTCCGAAAAACAACTCGTAATCGTTGGTCAGTATTTTCTCTTCCGTTTCTAATTGCACGGATGTCCGGTCCGGATGTTTTTCGCGGAATTGTACTAAAGCCTGTTGCTTTTTCTCCAGTTCGTTTTTCACCTCCGTATAACGTTCCTCTACAAAATCGAGAGCAGCCTGAGCTTTGGCGATACGAAACCGCGCAATGTATGTCTGCAGCATAGCCTGTGCCCGATTCGTCAGATAAGCCGAAAGTTTCGGATCGGGCAGATCCAGAGTAATTTTCAGATTACCGTCTTTGTTATTTACTTTTACAGAAAAAGCATCTTTTAAATAAGCCAGACATTTACTTTCTTCTTCTGTCAGCTGTTCTACCTGTGAAGGATCGGTTACCAAAGCCAAACGTTCCGGACCGGATACCAGATAGTTATAGAAAGTAACCGTATCTCCTCTCTCATCGATGTATAAAGGAGAATAGATCAACTCTTTCTGAAAAGGTACACTGAAAAAAATATCCGGATACATAGCCGGCGAAACAATACGCGTATTCCGCATATCCCCCATCGGCATACTCTGGAAAGGCGACATTCCTTCTACACTGATTCGCGTAGTCCGGTCTTCCATTTCCAAACCTAAGGTACATTGAGCGGTATATTTCCTTGGTAAAAAGAAAGCTAAAACCAGACCACCCACCAGAAAGAACAAGGCAATATACATTATTGTCTTTTTACGATGCCACAGCTTCGCCATGACTTCGATTAAATCGATTTCTTCATTTTCCATCGTTATATTTACTTAATTGTTCAATCCTTTAAGTTTTCCCGCTTTAAAGGATACCACAAAAGTATAAAAATATTCGGACCTCCCGCACAATAATGAAAAAAGCCATCGAAATTTATCTTTCGATAGTTTTTTTTATAAAATTTTATGGGAAATTATTCTTTTTCTTCAGGCAACCATCCCTTTAAACGCTTACAACCGGAAACCTGAGCCAGGAAAGGTAAAGTCAATACCAAACCGATACCGATAAAACCACCTAAAAAAGTAAAGGCGATACAAATCAATCCTCTTTTGGGTTTTGAACGTTCGGTCGGTATAGTTACCGGTTCTACAACAGTAAATACCGGAGTTGTTTCTTTTACCTGAATATTGGCTTGCTCGCGTTGTTTGGCCAGTTCACTGTATACGCCGAACAGTAGCGTATATTCGTTATTCAAACGCTCCTGGGTAGTTTTAGCTACATTGGAAACCAGATTACGATTGGCATCGTTAAAAATAGCCAACTCTTCCTGTTTCTTTTCATATTCCTTTTTAGCCTCTTCATAGCGACCTTCCACAAACTCCAGATTCGCCTTCACCTTCTGAATTTTAAAGTCGGTTACATAACGCTGCAATAATTCCTGTACTTTGGCAGCCAATTGAGCTGCAGCCAAAGGTTCAGGCATATCGACAGATAAAGTAATATACCCGTCTTTATCGTTGAGGTTCATATTGATCTTATCTTTCAAGGTCTTGATACATTCTGCCTCGTCTTTAGACAGGGATTCCAAAGTAGCAACAGCCCCTTCTCCATATTGAGGTTCCGGTTCTTCCCCACGAATAGCCCCGATAATCACTCCGGGCAAACCGATCGTATATTTCAGTATTGTCCCTCCTAAAGAAAATTGGGCATATTCATCGGCAGTATAATAATCCAGCAATTTCACCGGCTGATCGTATTCCTCAAATTTGATCGCCGTCTGCATAATTTCCTTTTGAAAAGGTACACTAGCCAATATTTTAGGATAAATCTTCGGCGACAACACATCTCCGGCACCTAAAGATCCGATGTTTATACCTGCTATAGCAGCTAAGCCACTTAAACTTCCTCCAGTCGTTTTTTCACCTGTCTGGGGAACAATCGTACAGGAAGCGGTAAAAACTTTAGCACTGAACAAAGCGACCAATACCCCGAGACATGCACAAACGACAGTCACCTTGAGAATGAATTTCCGCTTTGCCCATAATTTCTTTACAACCTCGATCAGGTCTATTTCATTTTCCGGTTGAACCGGTTGATTACTCGTCGAATTTGTAGCCATTACTTCGTGCTATTAATAATTGATGTAACTAATGCAGCCATAGACGTGGTAGAGGAAGCGATACTCATGATTTCAGCCAAACCGACACCTTTTCTAGGCGGTTTTACCGGTACAATGATTTCACAACCGGGAGCAGCCTTGGCCTTAGAGAAAGTCTTGGATTTCTGTACCGTACCGTTCATATACACGATAAACACCCTGCGTTTCTTCGCCCGTGAAGCGAATCCTCCGCCCTGTTCTATATAATAATTCAACTTCGCATTCTTTTTGTATACGACAGTATTCGGATACATCACCGCCCCACTGATCTTCACCGTTCCTGTATACTGAGGGACAACAAGTTGGTCCCCTTCCCGTAATACGACATCATAATCCGACCCGGGATTTTCGATCGCTTTCTTCAGCTCGATACCGACATAATAGGTATTACCGATATCCAGACGGTTTATGTCGATCGAATCTTTATCCGTTTGTTTGGAAAGTTTCAATACAGATTCCACCCGAGCCTTTTCATCCGGTGTCATCTGTCTGAGCAAACGGGCCCCTTTTGCATATGCCTCCGGCATCAATCCACCTGCTCTTTTCACCAAATCCGAAAGCCGTTCTCCTTTCTGGGATAAGACATAATTTCCTTCAAACAATACCTCGCCGGTAACTGTTACATTTTGCTGTACCTGATATCCCGGAGAGTTACGGACAAATACTTCATCATAGGGTTCCAAAGTAAAGTCCGGTTTACCGTCCACAATCAATCCATCCTTTAAAGTAAAAGTAAAGTTTTCAGCCAATTTAGTCAATCCGGTCAAGCTCTTCGGATTTTTAATCCGGCGAGCCACATCGACTTTCACTGTCGAAGCGGATTCCAATAAACCGCCAGCCTGAATGATCAGGTCTTCAATTGTGGCATTATCGGCATATTTGTAAACTCCCGGTACCCTTACTGCCCCTTTTACAGACAACGTATATTCTTCCTGCAAATCGAATATCGAAGGAATATACAATTCATCGTTTTTTTGCAAAGGCAGATTGGCAGCCGAACCACTCAATATTCCGGTTACATTGAGAGCGACCACTTCCTGAGTTAAATCGGGTTTCTGGCGGAATAATACAGCCCGGTTAACAAAGGCGTCTTCAGTAATTCCCTCTGCTTTTTCAATCAATTCCTTCACTGTAGTTACTTTTCCTAAATCGTATAATCCGGGCCGGTACACAGCTCCCCGAATCTGAACCCGATTTTCAAAACGATTCAACATCGGATCTACAGAAATAGAATCCCCATCTACCAAAGGAAAACTTTTAAACTCTCCTTCTTCGACATTATATACCTGATATTCCCGTCCACTTTTTCGAATTACCCGAATAGCATTTTTATAAGCATCTCCCTTAAAACCTCCGGCATACTCCAACAAATCGCCGACTGTCTCTGTATCTTTCATTTCATAGATCATCGGACGCTTTACCTTTCCTGTCAGGGAAACCAAATTGGCATAAGGTGCAACGAGCACCACATCCCCGTCATTCAGGCTGATGTCCAGATCGCTTCTCCCTTTTAAAAGATAATCGTATACATCTACATCGGCGACAACTTTTCCTTTGCGATTTACCGTAATATTCCGCATGGAACCGATCTCACCGACTCCTCCGGCATTATATAAAGCATGAAACAAAGTAGCCAAAGAAGGTAAGGTATAGGTACCCGGCATCGCCACTTCTCCCATCACATTCACCCGGATACTCCGCACGTTTCCTAAAGACACTTTTATAAAAGTATCCGGCTCATCACTATTTAATGAAGCATATACCTGAGACAACGCATTCTTTACCCGTTGATAAGCTTCTTCTATCTTCAAGCCATTCAGATAAACCGGTCCGATCTCTTCGATCGTGATATTTCCATCCGGTGCAATATACTGCCGAATAGTCTTTACCGATCCCCCCCAAATATCCACAATAATCTCATCTCCGGGACCAAGCACATAATTTTCCGGCGTAGCTATATTGAGGTTAGGTTCGAAAGTCAATTGTTTGTTATTAAAAATATTCCGTCCGAAAATCCTTATTTCAGGCAATGAATCTTTTGAGAAAAGAAGCTCTTTATCTTCCTCCAGATTCAAAGAATCCAATATATTGACTGCAGGAGGATTTTCTTGCCTCAATCGGCTCATTCCGTTCCCCGTTTGTTCTCCGGCCGTACTTTTTTTACCGGTATAGTTATTTTTTATACGAATCAATTGTTCCTGGGTAACTCCTTTTTGTCCCAGCATCATAATGATTTGTTGTTGAGTTTTTCCCTGATTCTGAGCCTCTTTAACCATAGCAACAACCTGGTCGTCCGACATCTGAGCAAATGTAACAGATATAAATTGCACGAACAATATGAGTAAGAATAACTTCTTCACCTTTATTTTATTATTAATTTTTATTCTATGTTATTTCAATGAGTCACAAAAATAAACAAAAAGCCCCAAACATACCCCTTCTTAGAATAATTTTTCACTTTTTCAACACAACTGGCCGCTACTGTAATCAAAGCACACCCTAATTTTTCCAAACGTAAAACAATCCGGTATTTATCCCGGATCTGCACCATTTCTCCTTGAAATCCAGCTAATTTACCCCGAACAACTTCTACTAAAGTACCTGCAGGAATATCCTCGTAAGAAATTTCCAGCGGTTCGTCGGCCTGATTTTCGACAAAACGTAAGCGTTCGATCTGTTCAGCCGGAATAGCTACCGCTTTTCCCTTTTCTTTCAGGAAAGTAACCACCCCCGGAGTTGTCAGCACAGGAACAAAGGTTTCTTCTTTTATATGTACAAAAATATATCCGGAAATCAAAGGTACCGATACTTTTTTTTTCCGGTCACTCCACACCCTGTATTCAGTCCTTAACGGAAGATAATTTTCAATACCAATCTGATCGAGTCGTTCTTTCACTTTTTTTTCAGCCCTGGCTGCTGTATACACAGCATACCAGGAAAAAACACTCTCCATAAACAATAGCTTAGCACTTAATAAACTTTCAGCATAGTCACTTCCTTCGGAGTAAGGAAACGCCATGTTCCCCGCGGCAGATTTTTTTTCGTAATACCGGCAAAATATACCCGGTCGAGTTTTATGATCTGGTAACCGAAATGTTCAAATATACGTCTGACGATACGATTTTTTCCGGAATGAATCTCTATCCCCACTTCAGTACAATCCGGAGAGGTATAACTGATCTCGTCCGCTTTGATAAATCCGTCTTCCAGCTGGACTCCATTCGCTATAGCCTGAAAATCTTCTTCAGTCAATACACGATCCAGAAAAACATGATATATCTTTTTGTGATCGTATTTCGGATGGGTCAATTTCTTAGCCAGATCGCCGTCATTCGTAAACAACAACACTCCTGTCGTCTGCCGGTCCAGACGCCCTACCGGATAGATTCTTTCTTTACAAGCACCTTCGACCAAGGCCATAACCGTCTTACGTTCCAACGGATCCTCGACGGTTGTCACATAATCTTTCGGTTTATTTAAAACGAGATATACTTTCTTTTCGGGGAAAATCTGAACGTCGTCCACCTCCACCTTGTCTTTCTTCCGTACTTTCAAACCGACGGTCTGAACTACCTCTCCGTTTACCTTCACCCGTCCGGCAACGATCAATTCATCCGCATCCCTACGAGAACATACGCCTCCCATTGAAATGTAGCGATTCAGACGCAATTCGGTGTTCTCATCTTCATTTTTCAGCCGATGAGCCAACAATTTCTTTTTACTATAGTGTTTCTGTCTCAGTCCTTCTTTCTCTCTCCCGGAAATCTTTTTCCGATCGCGGTCGAAAGGACGATTATAATTCGAATGATTGTTCCCGGTGGTCTCCTCACCTCTTGGCCGGAAAATACGTGGTCTGCGTGGATTATCCGTATGAGAATCACGTTTCACCAATACCTTCCGTTCCGAACGTTCGGTCCGGTCCTGCCGGTCGGTTGCCTCTGTACTAGGACGGTAATCCCGGCGGTTACTGAATTTAGCCGGACGTTCTCTGTAAGTATCTTTCTCCCGGTTAAAATTCCGTTCTCTTCTTTCTCCGTTGTTCCGTTCAGAAGTCCTTTCAAACCTTCTGGTAGTATTACGGTTCCCCACAGATCCGGCCGTATATCTTTCTCCTTGCTCTGCTCCATATCCTCTACGGTTTTCAGACCGTTCGGAACGAAAAGAACGCCGATTTTTATTATAATCTCTTTCCATCCTAAATAATATTAATTCATTGATTTTAATTTTTTTTCTCGCTTACACGTCTCTCTCACTCAGGTATTTCATTCAAACTATTTGGGCGCCGTCCTATACACAAACACTCCGATAATGGCAAACAAAATATTAGGCAACCACACTGCTAATAACGGATTCATATTTCCATTTGTTGCAAAAACTGTTGAAAATTGCATAAATAAGATATAAGAAAAACTGATCAGCAAGCCTATTCCAAGATGTAGTCCCATTCCGCCCCTGATTTTACGTGACGAGATACTGACACCGATGAAAGTCAATATAAAAGTAGCGAATGCATTGGCAATCATTTTATATTTTTCAATCTGAAATTCGATCACATTCGAACTCCCCCGCATTTTCATCCGGTCGATATAACGATCCAGTTCCGGAAAAGTCAATTGTTCCCGGATTTTCTTCGGATTCTCTGAAAATTCAGAAGGTTGGAAAGCCATGACAGTATCCAGTTTCTGTCCCGTCGTATACGTTTCTTTATCTCCCTCTATTTCCCGGAGTTTCCAATTATGGATCACCCATTTTTTATTTTCCTTATCCCAGGTAATCCGCGAAGAGGTCAGCTTATTGATCAAGGTATCCCCCCTGAAATTTTCGATGGAGAAATCATATCCCACATTCGAAGCTACCGAATAAGACGACATATAGATATAAGTACCCGGAGCTATCTGACGATGTATATTCTGTTCCTTATTGGCATATCTTTTACCCATATATTGCTTTTCGAATTCAATCCGTTTCTCATTGGCATTGGGGATAATAAAAGCTCCCAACAAAAATGACAAAATAGCAATAACGGTAGCCGACATCAGATAGGGGAATAAAAAACGCCTGAAACTGATCCCGGTACTCAAAATAGCGATAATCTCACTATCATAGGCCATCTTCGAAGTAAAAAAGATTACTGAGATGAAAGTAAACAGCGAAGAGAACACGTTCGCAAAATAGGGAATAAAATTCTTATAATAATCGAACACAATCGCTTTTACCGGAGCTTCATTTTCTAAAAATTTTTCCAGTTTTTCGGAAAGATCGAAAACGACGACGATACACAGAATCAGGACCAGTGAAAAGAAAAAGGTCCCCAGGAATTTGCGTATAATATATAAATCAAGTTTTTTCATCTAAAGTCTTCTGGTTATTTTCGGAAGCAGCTTTGTCTTCCATTCTACGAAATCTCCTTCCTGAATATGTTTCCGGGCTTCTCTCACCAACCACAAATAAAAAGAGAGATTATGGATGGAACAAATTTGCAACCCTAATATCTCGTCGGATTTAATCAAATGCCGCAAATAAGCCTTCGAATAATCGGTATCGACATAACTCAATGCAGCAGGATCTATAGAAGAAAAATCCCGCTCCCATTTTTGATTTTTAATATTGATCGTCCCTTCGGTTGTAAAAATCATACCATTACGTCCATTACGGGTAGGCATCACGCAATCGAACATATCTACTCCCCTTTGTATACCTTCGAGTATATTTTCAGGCGTCCCGACTCCCATCAGATAACGTGGTTTATCCTGAGGCAATATACGATTGACGACCTCGATCATGGCATACATTTCTTCAGCAGGTTCTCCGACAGCCAGACCACCGATCGCATAGCCGGCTCTGTTCAGGGATACGGCATGTTCTGCAGCTTTCTCTCTCAAATCCCGGTAAGTACATCCCTGAACGATCGGAAATAAATTTTGCTCGTAACCGTATAGCGGTGCAGTTTCGTCAAAACGCGCGACACACCGTTCCAGCCACCTCTGAGTCAGCCCGAGTGAATGCCTGGCATAATTATAATCACTGGTTCCCGGCGGACATTCGTCAAAAGCCATCACGATATCGGCGCCGATTTTACGCTGGATATCCATGACATTTTCCGGCGTAAAAAGATGTTTAGAACCATCTATGTGTGATCGGAAAGTCACTCCTTCCTCTGTAATCTTCCGTCCGGTACCGGTCAGTGAAAACACCTGAAATCCGCCACTATCGGTCAATATCGGCCGGTCCCAGCCATTAAAACGGTGCAATCCTCCGGCTGCCTGCAGAATTTCGGTTCCCGGTCGTAAATAAAGATGGTAGGTATTCCCCAGAATAATCTCAGCCCGGATATCCTCTTTCAGTTCTCTCATATGCACTGCTTTCACAGATCCCACCGTTCCCACCGGCATAAAGACAGGGGTATGAATCTCCCCGTGTGCTGTGGTCAAAACACCACACCGGGCTTCACTGTTCTTATCTTTCGCTAAAAGAGTATATTGCATATTATTATTCCGAGCTATGTATTTTAGTGCGCAAAGGTAATAATTTCAGGTTAAAGGTAAAAGGTTAAAAGGTAAAAAGTATTCAGACACTTTTAGTTCAGGATAATTCTGCAAACATTTGCAAAACAAAGATTTTTTTCAAACCTTTGGGACTGCAAACTAAAAAAATAAAAATTACAGAACGATATGAGAAATTTTTTCGGAATCTTTTTACTTATGTTTATCTTTTGCAGCCAGTTATCTGCACAAAAACAATTAACCCTGGAGGATTTTTTTGTCGACGGGACTTTCCGTACCAAAGGAGTTTACGGATTACGTTCCATGAATGACGGCGAACATTATACAGTTTTAGAGAACAATGGCACACGTATAGTCAAATACAGCTATAAAACGGGTCTGCCTGTCGCTACTTTACTGGATTTGAAAACACTGGAGGATTCTCCTGTCAGCCGGATCGACGATTATACCTTCAATGCAGATGAAAGCCGGATACTGATTTGTACCAATAAGAAACCGATTTACCGCCGTTCGTTCACTGCCGATTATTATCTTTTCGATTTCAAAAATAAAGAAATCAAACCTTTGTCGGAAGGTGGCAGCCAACGGTTGGCGACTTTTTCTCCCACCGGTTTGCAAGTTGCTTTCGTGAGAGATAACAACCTGTTTATCCATGATATCCGTTTCGGTTCAGAACGTCAGATCACCAGAGACGGACAATACAATCACATCATCAACGGCGCACCGGACTGGGTTTACGAAGAGGAATTCGCATTCAACCGCGCTTTTGAATGGGCTCCCGACGGATCGGCCATCGCTTACATCAAATTCGACGAATCGGATGTACGCGAATTTCAAATGAATATGTTCGAAGGACAAAGTCCTGCTTTAAAACAAAACGAACTGTATCCCTCGAATTATGTTTACAAATATCCGAAAGCCGGAGAGAAAAATTCCAAAGTATCCGTTTATGTTTACGATGTTTCGGACCGGACAACGACCAAGATGGACACAGGAGAAGAAGACGACATCTATCTTCCGCGGATACGCTGGACCCAGGACCCTAAAAAACTGGCTATCATTCGCCTGAATCGTCACCAGAATAAAATGGAAGTCCTCTTAGCCAATGCCAAAGTCGGAACGATTGTTCCTCTTTACCGGGAAGAAAACAAATATTATATCGACGAAAGCAATCTGGACAATCTGGTCTTTCTGGATAACGGTACACAGTTTGTCATTACAAGCGAGAAAAGCGGCTATATGCACCTCTATCTTTACGATCTCAACGGACGGGAAAGACAAGCGATTACCA
This sequence comes from Odoribacter sp. N54.MGS-14, assembly GCF_000980295.1. Lineage (NCBI taxonomy): Bacteria > Pseudomonadati > Bacteroidota > Bacteroidia > Bacteroidales > Odoribacteraceae > Odoribacter > Odoribacter sp. N54.MGS-14. The sequence continues at coordinate 13,940 of NZ_LARL01000065.1, forward strand.
AAGGAAATTTCGATATCATTGATTTCTACGGTTATGATCCTGTTCGCAAACTCTTCTACTATTCTTCCTACGAAGAATCTCCACTTGAAAAATACATTTATAGCATTAACGAAAAGGGATTAAAAAAGAAACTGACCCCGGTAAAAGGCTGGAATGAAGCTAGTTTCAGTAAGAACTTCAATTATTATATTAACGTTGTTTCGAATACGGATACTCCTCCGGTCACCGCTCTTTATAATGCTAAAGGCAAACAGGTCAGAGTGCTTGAAGATAATAAAGCGGTGAAAGAGGCGGTGAAAGCATATAATCTGGCAAAACCTGAATTCATTCAAATTCCGGCAGCAGACGGTAAAACGATGCTCAATGCGTGGATCATGAAACCGGTAAATCAGGAAGCCGGCAAAAAATATCCGCTGCTGATCACCCAATACAGCGGGCCTAATTCACAACAAGTAAAAAACAACTGGAGTCTGAGTTGGTTGAATTATCTGGCCCAGGAAGGGTATATCGTTGCCTGTATCGACCCGCGTGGTACGGCAGCTCGTGGAGAAGAGTTCCGGAAATGTACGTACATGCAACTCGGTAAACTGGAAAGCGACGATATGATCGCAGCTGCCAAATGGCTGGCCACACAACCTGATGTAGACGTTAAAAATATCGGTATTTGGGGATGGAGTTACGGAGGGTTTATGTCTTCGCTCTGTATCATGAAAGGAAATGACATTTTCACGACAGCGATTGCAGTAGCTCCTGTCACTCATTACAAATATTACGATTCGATCTATACCGAACGCTATATGCGTACACCGGCAGAAAACGAACGGGGTTATGAAGATAATGCCCCCTTGAACTGGGCCGATAAATTAAAAGGCAACCTGTTGATTTGTCATGGTACTGCCGATGATAACGTACACGTACAGAATACCTATGAACTGGCCGAACGTCTGGTACAAGCCAACAAACAGTTCGACATGGCCATTTACACCAACCGCAACCACAGTATCTTCGGAGGCAATACAACCTTGCAGTTGTACAATCGGTTTGTGAAATATTTGAATGAACACATGAAAAGATAAGTGCCGATCAAGCGAAACCGCTAATCAATAAAGAAAAAATCAACCTAAAAATTTAAATATGAACTCAATCAAAGACTTAAAACCGACTGCTATCTGGCAGAATTTTTACAAATTGACTCAAGTCCCCCGTCCTTCCAACCACGAAGAACAAGCCCGTAAATTTATGCTCGAATGGGCAAAAGAGAACAATATCGAGGCAGAGATAGACGAGGTGGGGAATATTATTATGAGAAAACCGGCCACTCCGGGTATGGAAAACCGTAAGGGAGTGATTCTTCAGGGCCATCTGGATATGGTACCTCAAAAAAATGAAGATACGGACCATGATTTCGAAAAAGATCCGATCCAAGCTTATGTCGACGGAGAATGGGTACGGGCAAAAGGCACCACTCTAGGGGCTGACAACGGCATGGGAGTTGCTGCCGGTATGGCTATGCTTACGGCGACCGACATTCCTCACGGTCCACTGGAAGTGCTGATCACAGCTACCGAAGAAACCGGTATGGACGGTGCTAACGGTTTAAAACCGGGATTGCTGAAAGGAGATATTCTCCTGAACCTGGATTCCGAAACGGAAGGAGAACTGTATGTGGGTTGTGCCGGCGGTCTGGATTCTACCATCGAATTCAATTATCAGGAAGAAGCTGTACCAGCCGATGTGAAAGCTTTCCGCATCGGTATCAAAGGTTTGAAGGGGGGACACTCGGGAATGGACATCAACCTGGGACGCGGTAATTCCAACAAGTTGTTATTCCGTTTCCTGAAAACTTATGCCCAGGAGCTGGGGATCCGTGTTTCTACCATCAGCGGTGGTAGCCTGCGGAATGCGATCCCCCGTGAATCTTTTGCAGTGATCGTGCTTCCGGCTGCCAACGAAACAAAATTGCAGGCAGCTATAAAAGAAGCTGAAGGAATCTATAAAGCTGAATTAAATGCCAAAGAACCGACTTTACAGGTCATTGCCGAAGCAACGGAAATACCTGCTTTTGTAATCGACACTTGCACGCAATTCCGGTTGACCAATGCCGTATTGGCCTGTCCGAACGGCACCGTACGTATGATCGACTCCATGCCGGACACCGTGGAAACTTCAAACAATCTGGCTATCGTTCAATCCAAAGACGGTAAGATTGTCATCAATACCTTATTGCGTTCGTCGGTAGAAACCGCTAAAGATGCCCTGGCTCAAGCCATTCAGGCCGTTTTTGAACTGGCAAAAGCCGATAAAATCCTCTTTAACGGAGCTTATCCCGGCTGGAAACCCAACCCGGATTCGGCTATACTAAAAGAAATGCAGGAAATCTATGAACAACTATACGGCAAAAAACCCGCTATCATGGCCGTTCATGCCGGACTCGAATGTGGCATATTGGGCTCCAAATACCCAAATTGGGACATGATCTCTTTCGGACCGACCCTTTGCTCTCCCCACTCTCCTGACGAACGGGTAAACATCGCCTCTGTCGAAAAATTCTGGGAATACCTCAAAGCTACTTTGAAAAACATTCCTGCTAAATAAAAAAAGAGTCCTCCGGGACTCTTTTTTTATGTGTCCCCCCTGCAGGCACTTTTTTACGCCCGCATAAGTTACCGACTTTATAAACTTATGAACTTTATAAACCGATTTAATTCCACGTTTCCACCAGACTCCTCCGACAGGATTTCTTCAAATAAAGTTTTTCATTTTTAACAATTTACGTTTTATTCTCTTAGAATTATTAGCATTTTTCAATATTGAATTCAAGATTTTTTCGTAATTCTGGAAAACTTCTGTTAGTACCTTATACAAAGGACTTTGGGATAATTACCCGTTTTTGAGGTAATGACTTGGCAACGGTACAATCTGCTGCGTTCTACCTTGAATTGCTTTCAAGTAACTCGTTTCTGTGTACAAAAATAATAGAATAGTCCGATGCACACAAGGTACATCAAAGAAAAAGTTCGACTATTTGTTTAGTTTGTTTAATCGCATTACAATCGAAGTTTGACTTCTACCCATTTTGTTTGCAATATATTTGACACTCTTACCTTCATTGTGTAGTTTCAATAAAAATTGGTCTGCACTTCTTGTCCACCTTTTATTGGCATTAGGGTGCTTCACATAACTTTCTTCTGAAACCTTTTCTGGATGCAAAAACTCATTCACAAATACAGAGGGGAAACGCTTGTCGTATAGCACAAGAGTTTTCATCTTTGCCCTCGTTATTGCCACATAAAACAATCTACGTTCTTCTCCATATGGAAATTGGTCGCTTTTAGTGAGTACATAGTTAAGCACTGGGTCGTCACTCACAAAAGAAGGGAAGCCATAGGTATCCTTGTTACATTGCAAGAGTATCACATAATCCGCTTCAAGACCTTTTGACTTATGCACGGTCAAAAACTCGATTTTTCGTTTGCCTATCACATAAAAGAACCTATTACCCTCTTTAATGGATTGATACATAAAGGAGAGGTAATAATCATCAAAAGAATAACGTCCCAATAAAAATATTGATTTATCTGATGGAATAGAAGCCACAATTTGCGCTATCGTATTGCAATAATCACGTCTGTCATAAGGATAAAACTCCAATTCTGTTTTCATTTCAGAGCTGAACGAGTGTATATCCTTTTGTATTTGAGCTTTATTACGCTGTATAAAATAGGATGACAACGAAACTAAAGGCTCTCCAAATCTGTATGTGGTTTCAATCTTGTTTATCTCTGTTGCTCCAAAGTATTCAGAAAATTGATTAAAAAGAGCCATATCACTTCCCGAAAAACGATAAATAGACTGCCAATCATCACCCACACAATACAACTTTGCAGGA
>NZ_LARL01000066.1:0-17687 GCF_000980295.1 Odoribacter sp. N54.MGS-14
GACCAGAATCCGGGGTATAGTAAGAATTGAGGTATCGATATATCGGGAGCAGAATAATCCTCCCGGTATATCAGTACATGAGTAAATGAAACGCAATTAATAGATGGATAGTATGAAAAATATTTTTTGGACAATTTTGGCTGTCGCTTTATCTGCCTGTAGCGAACCTTACCGCGGCTTTGTGCTCGATGGGAAAATTCAGGGAGCAGATAATGAGCTATTGTATTTGTATTATACGGATAGTCTGGGAGTTTGGAGCAAAGATTCTGTGGCGGTGAAAGAGGGAAAATTCAGTTTCCGGGGAGGGATAACGGAGCCGACGACAGCTTCTCTTTGCTTGGGAGGAGGGCGGATGGGTATGGATGACCCGAATGTGACAAACTTTTGGATCGAACCTGGCGCCATGAAGATCGCTTTGGTGAAGGGTGATCTGAAAAATTATATGTTGGAAGGCTCGGCGACCGATAAGGAGGCGAAGGAGCTGGAGCAGCAGAAAGAACCCATAATGAAAGAGTTGCAGCCGTTGATCCAGGCATATTATGCCGAGAAAGATCATGAAAAAGCAGCGGAGATGCGTGATGGCTGGGAGCCTTATCATGAACGGATGGGTAAAATCGACGAGGAGTTTATGGCTACTCATCCCGATTCATACGTTACGGCTCAGATACTGAGGTATAAGACCAGCTCGATGAGTTATGAAGAGGCACAGGCTGCATACGATCGGTTGGGCGAACGGGTGAAAAAGAGCCGGTTGGCTGCGGAAATCCGGGCCGAAATCCGGAAGCTGCGGATGGGATCGCCGGGCAGTCCGGCCGCCAGGTTTGCCAAAGCCGATATCCATGGTGAAATGTTCGATCTGAACGACCTGAAAGGGAAATATGTCATTATCGATTTCTGGGCCAGTTGGTGTGTTCCCTGTCGGAAAAGTAATCCCCATTTGAAAGAATTGTATAGAAAGTATAAAGATCAGGGCCTGGAAGTGGTGTGTGTGTCCGACGACGATTCGAACGAAGAAAAATGGCGGGCAGCTGTAGAAAAAGACGATATTGGCATGTTCCGGCATGTATTGCGCGGATTGAAACAGGTGGGTAACGAGTTCGACCGTTCGCAGGATATCAGTGAAAAGTATGGTATTCATTCCTTGCCGACAAAAATTCTGATCGACCGCGAGGGTATCATTGTCGGACGTTATGGGGGAGGTGGAGAATCTCACGAAAAAATGGATGAAAAATTGAAGGAAGTATTCGGGAATTAAATACAAAGAAAATAAAAACAATCATTGGTATAGTGCTTTGTTTGTGCCTGTCCGGAGGTTTACAGACCGGGATCCGTAAAAGTAACCTGAAAGTGTTGTATGTCGGCGGTTCGCCGGATGTCGATTATGTCGGTAACCGTCCCGATTCGGCGGTGTTGGCACAAAGCAGTGCGAAACGTATGGCTTCCTTTGACAAGATGTTGAAACGCTATTTCCGGCAGGTGACGGTGATCCCGGCCCAAGCCTACCGGCCGGAATTGTCGGACAATTATGATGTAACGGTGATGGACGGTCGGCCGGCTCCTATCCTGCCGGGCATTATGGAAAGGGATAGTTCAGGCCGCCTGACCCGGTATGAAAAACCCGGTTATTTGCCTCCCGACTTCGACCGTCCGATGGTGAAGAAACCGATGCGGACGCTGCCTTATATCGACGATACCATAGCTCCCGATTCTTTACCGATGTGGCGGGTGCAGAAAGAAGGGTATATGTCGAAGCGGAGCTCCGTGTCGGCATGGTATCGCGGCCCGGTGGTTTCGAGGATTCGCCTGAAGCTGAGATAATTTCCGGTGGCGTTTCGGCTAAGACATGGGATGCTGTGGCGATCGGAAGACATGGTAACTTTCTCCACTGGGGATTTGCTGCTTCGTCCGACGATATGACGGATGAGGCCCGGGATGTGTTTGCCAATGCTGTGGTGTATATTGCCGGTTTTGCCGGCCAAACGCCGGTCGCCCGCAAATATAACGCTCGCATTATCACCCGGCATGATATTACGCTTCGTGCTTTTTCGGCTACCCGCCGGGCTTATGCCCTGAACGTGGAAACGATGAAAAATCATGCGGCTAGGATAGAAGATTTGAAACATATGATTTGCATGACTCCGACAGAGAAAAAAAATGTATTGAAATAAATAAAAAATTATGGTATGAAAACACAAATGATAATAGGGGGTATCCTTTTTGGGGTGGCTGCTTGCACAGCCCCGGCAGACGGTTACCGGATTACCGGCAACATTGAAGGGGCTGGTGACGGAAAAGCCATATTGTTACAGTCGGCAGGTTTCGAGGAACCGACGATGGGAGATACGGTGAATATGCGGAATGGAAAATTCGTGTTCGAAGGGCGTTTGGAATCCCCGGTTTCCGTCACTGTAAAGGTGTGTCCTGATAGCGATCAGCCGGCAAGTCTGGGATTTATTGCAGAAAATTCCCCGATCCGGGTGATGGCTGCCTGGAAAGATGTGATCGAACGGTATGGCTACCGTTCGATCGGCGGACAAACGGTGGAAGGGAGTTTGAACCAGGAAGTGTATGAGAAGATCGCCGGAGTATACGGGCAGATGTTAAAAGCCCCGGAGCACAAGGAATATGCCGAGGCACAACAGAAAATGGCCGGATTGAGGAATACGGATACCGAAGCCTATTATAAATTGCAGGACGAAACGGAGCCTTTGTCCGAACGCTTTTCCGAAGCTGTACGCCAACGGCAGTTGGAGCTTATACGGGAAAACCGCACGGTGGAGTCGTCCGTTTTGAATCTGCGGATGATGTGGAACGATATGACGTTGGAAGAGTTGAAGGAAGTATTTTCCGTTTTGGATCCTAAAGTGCAGAATAGTCCTATGGCGGCAGAGGTGCGTGAGGAGATTGCTATCCGCGAGCGGGTACGGCCGGGGCAACCGGCTCCCGATTTTTCGCTGGAGACGCCGGACGGAAGCCGGCTGGCTTTGTCGGATTTGCGGGGTAAATACGTGTTGCTGGATTTTTGGGCTTCGTGGTGTCGCCCTTGCCGGGCTTCGTTCCCCGAAATGAAAAAGATTTATGCCCGCTTTAAGGATAAAGGGTTCGAGATTCTGGGAGTGACCAACGACAGCCGCAGGGAGGACTGGCTGAAAGCCTTGGAACAGGATCAATTGCCATGGAAACAGGTAATCGATGAATTCCCTGAGCCATACAAACCGGCCAGGGTGATCACGATGTATGCCGCACCTTATTTGCCTACTTTGATTTTGATCGGGCCTGACGGAAAGATCATCGGACAGGCAAAAGATAAACATCAGTTGGTAGAATGGCTGGAAGAGCGTTTGTGATCAATTGACAGGCTGGAGGGGAGGATTGTAGTCCGGTAGATTTTCGATCGCTGAAAGTCTGCCGGACTTGTCATTTGCTATTTTAAGATTATCTTTGTAGAAAAAGCTGAATTATGGTATTATCCATCGGATTCGGATTAGCATTACCTTGATCGGCGGAACTATGTTCCGGATAAAATTCCCCCCATCAGAACTGAAGGTTCGCTAATCAGAAATCTGAAAGGTGGCACTGATCAGGAACGAAGTAACGTTGAGGCAGGTAAACTTTCGAATTTAAAAGAGGAATAATGGAAAAAAATTGTAAATATATTTTATGGGATTTAGATGGGACGCTGACCGATCCGATGATAGGAATTACCACCTGTGTGCAGTATGCTTTACGGCATTTGGGGATTGAGGTGAAGGATTTACAGGAGTTGTGTCCTTTTATCGGACCGCCTTTGTTGGATTCATTTCAGGAATTCTATCGTTTATCCGAAGCTCAGGCGCAAGAAGCGATCTTGAAGTATAGAGAACGTTTTGCGACTGTGGGCTGGCTTGAAAACGAGGTATATCCGGGGATTCCTGAGTTGTTGGATCGTTTGTGTCAGGCGGGAAAGACCATGATGGTGGCTACTTCTAAGCCGGAAGTATTCGCCCGGAAAATATTGGATCATTTTCAGCTTGCCGCTTATTTTTCCTTTGTCGGAGGGGCTACTTTGGACGGAGTACGCTCGACTAAAGAAGAGGTGATCAATTATGTACTGAAGACTAATGAGGTTGTATCTCTTTCCGAAGTAATTATGGTCGGTGACCGTAAATTCGACATACTCGGGGCGAAGCATGCGGGAGTGAGTTCGGTTGGGTGTGTATATGGATATGGCTCCCGGGAAGAACTGGAAACTGCTGGGGCGGATTATGTGGTAGATTCGATCGGGGAGCTACAGAACTTACTTTTACCGTAAATGAGTGTGCATCGTGTCGGCTGTGGTCTCTATCGGTTGGTATTACAAGCGATAGTAATCCGGTTATGCTTGACTATCGGATTTCGATTGCTCCATGAACGGGGGGAATATAAAAATAAGCAGCTACTTATGTAACTGCTTATCGGGAAGTGGTAGCACCTGGAATCGAACCAGGGACACAAGGATTTTCAGTCCTTTGCTCTACCGACTGAGCTATGCCACCAGCGTTTCATTGCGTGTGCAAAGGTAGAGCTTTTGTTGGAATGTGCAAATAAAATGCAAAGAAAAAATGAAAATATTTTTATTGTTGTAAATTATCGGGAGATTTTTTTTCTGAGTATTAATAATTTACTTTATATTTGTGTCGATAGAAGAATCTTAGTTTTGTGTTTTTGTAACTAAAAATATAGCTCTACGTACCCTTCTATATGTTTAATCATTTTTTTAATATTTTTTATTGTGAATATTTTTGTAGCAAAAATGAGTTCCGCCACAACAGGTGACGATCTCGCAACTCTCTTTGGAGAATTCGGTACTGTTTCTTCAGCAAAAGTAATTATGGACAAGGAAACCGGCAATTCAAAGTGTTTTGGTTTCGTTGAAATGGAGGATGAAACCGAAGGAATGAATGCTATTAATGCTCTTAACGAGTCGGAATTTCAAGGAAGAAAGATAGTAGTGAAAAAAGCTCGTCCGAGAGAAGAAGGTGAAAACAGAGGTCATCGTTCATTTTCTCCCCGGGGTGGCGAAAGGAGATTTAATCCGAATCATTAATTGAGAAGGGTACTGAGAGCTCAAAGCTCTCAGTTTTTGTATTTGACTTTCAGGTAAGCGTATAAAACCTTGTGTAGTAAGGCTGCATTGGCTTTTTCCTCCTCAGATAAACGCGGATCTGTTTCGATACCGTTGCAAGCGTCCGATAGTTGTTCATCTCCGTCGATAAAATCGGTTGCATTTTCTTCCAGATAAAACATATCCGACAACTGCATCTTCTCCAGACATTCGATAGCCAGACTTCTCGCCTGTAATATGTTGTCCTCCCGATATTTGGAGAGAAATACTTCGATGATGGAATCGGTAAAATAATCACAGAAATAATGCAAAAGCAATAACCTGCGTTTATAAAGCTCGGGGGTCGGTAATTCCGGTCGTCTGAAAATATGCCCCAAGCCCAGATAAGCCAGTTCTGCTATCTCGATGCTTTCTTCTTCTTCTTCATCTAATTCCAGTAAAAGAATTTTAAACAGGGCATCTGAAAATTCGGCCTGCAACTCCTTTTCGTTGCTTTGATTGTAATAAGCCAGACGGTGGTCTCTGATCTCCCGCAAGTTGGCCCGCAGTTTTTTACGGTCTGCATGTATATTACTCAGTTCCCCGATTTCCCGTAAAACATCTTCTAAATCTCTGCTCATCTGTCCTCCTTTGCTTTTTTATTTTCACTTTCCCCGGCAGCCGTTGTTGAAGAAAAATTCTGCCATCCCTGGGCTTTTAATTCGAAAGTATTCCCGTCGCGGGTAGTCATATAACATCCTTCAGAGGCTTTGCAGGTATGGCCGATCACGCTGATTCCCGGCATAGCGGTCAGCAGGTCGTAATGCTCTAAAGGAGCGGTGAACAAGAGTTCATAGTCTTCTCCTCCGGATAAGGCGCATACCGTAGCATTCATATTGAGCTCTTCCGCCATTTTGAACGTTTGGTAATCGATCGGTATTTTTTCTTCATAAATGTTACAACCGATCCCGGAATCCTTGCAAATGTGCATGATTTCCGAAGCCAGCCCATCCGAGATATCGATCATGGCCGTCGGAAGGATATTTTTTTCTTTAAACTGTTGAACGATATCTTTACGGGCTTCCGGTTTCAGTTGGCGTTCCAGGATATATTCATAACCGGCGAAATCGGGTTGGGCATTTTCGTCTCCCTGAAAAACTAATTTTTCTCTTTCCAGCAATTGTAATCCCATATAGGCTGCTCCCAGGTCTCCGCTGACGCAGATCAGTTGATTCTCTTTGGCTGTATTCCGATAGACGATATCCTGTTCATCGGCTTCTCCCAATACCGTGATGCTGATGCACATGCCGGTTTTAGAAGAAGTCGTATCGCCTCCGACCAGGTCGATCCCGTACTTTTCACAGGCCAGATATAGGCCGGCATAAAACTCTTCCAGCCCTTCGACAGAAAAATGGTTCGAGACAGCGAGGGAGAGCGTGATCTGTTTCGGAATGCCGTTCATCGCATAGATATCGCTGGCATTGACGGATACCGATTTATATCCCAAATGTTTAAGGGGGGTATAAGTCAGATCGAAATGAATACCTTGGATCAGCATGTCTGTACTGACGAGGATTTTTTTATTGCCATAATCCAGGACGGCTGCGTCGTCTCCAATCCCTTTCAGGGTAGAGGGATTCTGTAATCGAATCGTTTTTGTCAGGTGGTCGATCAAACCAAATTCTCCTAATGTAGAAAGTTCTGTATAATTGGACATGGTAAAATTGAACGTATGTTTGTTGATGATCTGTTTATACGGGCAAAGATAATGCAAACCGGGAGCAGAATCTTCAAGCTTGCTTGAAAGTTATGCCGAGGTACAGCTTATCTTCTGCAAAAATAGTGTAAATTAACAGACAGATCAACCATCCTCCGGATTTTATTCTACGGTCGGACAGACTTTTTTAACTTTTGGTTCTTTGACTCTGGATGTGTGTTAAATAAATTTCTTACTTTTGTGATTATAATCGTAAGATTGGCTTTGAATTTAGGTTCAGGTTGCAATTTTCAAGTTTCAATAGGTTTTATGGACAATATTATAGAAGAAGTTACCGGAAGTGAATATAAGTATGGGTTTGTGACGAATGTCGAAACCGATACGATAGGTAAAGGTTTGAACGAAGAGGTGATCCGGATCATATCCGCCAAGAAGGAGGAACCGGATTGGATGCTGGAATTTCGGTTGAAAGCTTACCGGCATTGGTTGACGATGAAGATGCCCCGTTGGGCTCAACTGGATATTCCTGAGATCAATTATCAGGATATCGTATATTATGCAGCTCCGAAACAGAAGGAGACGAAGAGTTGGGAAGAGGTCGATCCGGAATTGAAGGCTACTTTCGATAAGCTGGGGATTCCTTTGAGCGAACAAATGGCCTTGTCCGGAGTGGCGGTCGATGCTGTGATGGACAGTGTTTCTGTAAAGACTACCTTTAAAGATACGCTGGCTGAACGCGGAGTGATCTTCTGTTCTTTTTCAGAAGCGGTAAAAAATCATCCCGATTTAGTACGGAAATATTTAGGGACTGTCGTGCCTTATCATGATAATTATTTTGCTGCTTTGAATTCGGCCGTATTCAGCGATGGTTCGTTTGTCTATATTCCTAAAGGGGTACGTTGTCCGATGGAATTGTCTACTTATTTCCGGATCAATGCCCGGAATACAGGACAGTTCGAACGTACACTGATTGTTGCTGAAGATGAGGCTTATGTGAGTTATCTGGAAGGTTGTACCGCTCCTCAACGCGATGAAAATCAGTTGCATGCAGCGATTGTGGAAATCGTCGTCGAGAAAAATGCAGAAGTGAAATACAGTACGGTACAGAATTGGTATCCCGGGGATAAGGATGGAAAAGGCGGAATTTATAATTTCGTTACTAAAAGAGGAATCTGCCGGGGCGAAAATGCCCGTTTGATCTGGGCTCAGGTAGAGACCGGTTCGGCTATTACCTGGAAATATCCCAGCACTATTTTAAAAGGAGATGGCTCGGTAAGTGAGTTTTATTCTGTAGCGGTTACCAATAATTATCAGCAGGCGGATACCGGTACAAAGATGATTCATATCGGTAACAATACCCGTAGCCGGATCGTTTCTAAAGGTATCTCCGCCGGGTTCAGCAGTAACTCTTACCGGGGAAAAGTAAAAGTGGTGAAGAGCTGCCAAAATGCCCGTAATTATTCTCAGTGCGATTCTTTATTGCTGGGGGACAAATGTGGGGCACATACGTTCCCTTACCTGGAAATCGAGAATTCGACGGCTCAGGTAGAACATGAGGCGACAACCTCTAAAATCGGCGAAGACCAGATTTTTTATTGCAACCAGCGGGGAATTTCGACCGAGGATGCTGTGGGCTTGATTATCAAAGGTTATGCCGGTGATGTCCTCAATAAAATGCCGATGGAGTTTGCGGTGGAAGCACAAAAGCTGTTGCAGATCAGTTTGGAGGGAAGTGTGGGGTAAAAAAGCTAAAAAGCAAAAAGCTAAAGGCTGGAGCCTAAAAAGGAGAAGGTAACAAGTAAAAGGGAGAAGAATAAAAAAAGTAAATTCATTCTGAAAGAAGCGAAATTATGTTAAAGATAAAAAACTTACATGCCTCGGTAGATGGCAAAGAAATATTGAAAGGCATTGATTTGGAAATCAAAGCCGGAGAAGTTCATGCAATCATGGGACCGAACGGTGCCGGAAAGAGTACGCTTTCTGCTGTGCTTACCGGTCGTGAACGTTTTGAGGTTACCCAGGGGGAAGTGGAATTCAATGGTAAAAATCTGCTGGAGATGCCGGCAGAAGACCGGGCCCGGGAAGGAATTTTCCTTAGTTTTCAGTATCCGGTAGAAATTCCGGGAGTGAGTACGGTGAATTTTTTGAAGACGGCAGTAAATGAGATTCGTAAATACCATGGGCAGCCTCCTTATCCGGCCGGGGATTTCTTAAAGATGATCCGCCAGAAAATGGAATTGGTCGGGATTGATAATAAGTTGCTGAACCGTTCCCTGAATGAAGGTTTCTCCGGGGGAGAAAAGAAGAAGAACGAAATCTTTCAGATGGCGGTTCTCGAACCGAAATTAGCTATTCTGGATGAAACGGATTCCGGTTTGGATATCGATGCGTTACGAACGGTGGCCAATGGCGTGAACAAACTGAAAAAGCCGGAGAATGCTACGATTGTCATTACCCACTACCAGCGTTTGCTGGACTATATCGTACCCGATGTGGTACATGTATTGTATGACGGCCGTATTGTGAAAACCGCCGGCAAAGAGCTGGTAGCCGAACTGGAAGAGAAGGGATATGATTGGATCAAGGAAGAAGTAAAAGGTAAGTAGTCGGATATGAACGATTTTGAAAAAATAAATACCGATTTGGCAACTTTGTTCAGAGAAGGCCGGGCCTTGCTCGATGCAGGAAACAGCGCGGTAATGAACGGTTGCCGGGAGGAAGCATTCCGTAAATTTGTCGATTTGGGAGGAATCCCGAATAAACAGGAAGATTATATTTATCTGAATCTGCTGCCCTTATTCGGCAAAGATTATAACGTCGTGTTGAAATATATCCGGCAGGAGGTGGATATGAACGAAACTTTCCGCTGTGCTGTTACGGATTTGGTTACCACTCCCGTATTGACCGTGAACGGTTGGTGGTTCGATGGGAATCCGGCAGCCGAAATACCGGAGGAAGTGGTTATCTGTGGTTTGCAGGAAGCGAGTGTGAAATACCCTGATCTGTTTGCTAAACATTATAACCACTATGCGCCTGTCGCTCACCGGGATGGCTTAGTGGCGCTGAATACGGCATTTGCACAGGACGGTGTATTTGTTTATGTCCCTGACGATGTCGTTTTAGAACGCCCTTTGCAGATTATCAATCTCTTAAGGGCGAAGGCCGATCTGATGGGATTCCAACGTAACCTGATCGTACTGGGGAAAAATGCCAGAGCGACTGTACTGGTTTGCGATCACACGCTTTCAGAGCATGATTTTTTAATCAACAATACGACCGAAGTATATTTGGGCCCCAATGCCCATATGGAATATTATCAGGTACAGAATCAACATCTCAGGGCTTCCCAGATCAATTCTTTATTTGTCTCAGAACACCGTAATTCCACTTTTGAAAGTAATCTGGTGACCTTGTACGGGGGTACTATCCGGAACAATATGTATGTCGCTTTGAATGAAGAAGGGGGAGAATGTCATTTGTACGGGATGTATATCCAGGATAAAAAACAGATTGTCGACAACTTTTCTTACATCGATCATATTGCTCCGCATTGTACGAGTAACGAACATTTCAAGGGTGTTCTGGATGATGCTGCACTGGCAAATTTCAGCGGATGTATCCGTGTGCGGCCGGATGCACAGAAGACCGAAGCTTATCAGGCCAATAACAACTTATTGCTGACAGATACCGCCCGGATAAATGCCAAACCCCAGCTGATCATCGATGCCGATGATGTGAAATGTAGCCATGGAGCGACGGTCGGACAGATCGATGAAGAAGCTATGTTCTATCTGCGTTCACGGGGAATCAGTCCGGAAGAAGCCCGGATGATGATGATGTTCGGGTTTGCTCACGACATTATCCGGCGGGTAAAACTCGAACCCCTGCGGGTGAAAATCGATGATTTGATCGATAAGCGGCTGAGGGGTGAATTATCGAAATGTTATAATTGCATTATGCAATGTAAAAAATAATCGGATATGTTCGACGTTGCAAAAGTCCGGAAAGATTTCCCGATATTGGAAGAACAGGTATACGGAAAACGCTTGGTATACCTGGATAATGGGGCGACGACTCAGCGGCCGTTGCAAGTCATTGAAAAAATGAACGAATATTACCTGAAGTATAACTCGAATGTACACCGGGGGGTCCATTTTTTGAGTAATAAATGTACCGATGCCAATGAGGAAGCCCGCGAAATTGTCCGGAAATTCATTCATGCCGGTTCGGATAAAGAAATTATTTTTACCCGGGGTACCACGGAAAGCATCAACCTGGTAGCTTTTTCTTTCGGAGAAGCTTTTATCCGGGAAGGTGATGAGATCCTGGTCACTGAAATGGAGCATCATGCCAATATTGTTCCCTGGCAGATGCTCTGTGAACGGAAAGGAGCGGTATTGAAAGTACTTCCGTTTAACGATAAAGGGGAACTCGATCTGTCACAACTGGATACTTTATTGACTCCACGGGTGAAATTGGTTGGAGTCGCTTACGTTTCGAATGTGTTGGGGACGGTAAATCCGGTAAAAGAGCTGATCGGCCGGGCCCATCGGATCGGTGCAAAAGTGTTGGTCGACGGTGCACAAGCTGTCCAGCATATACCGATAGATGTGCAGGCGCTCGACTGTGATTTTTTTGTATTTTCAGGACATAAGTTATATGGTCCTACAGGAGTCGGAGTGTTGTACGGTAAGGAGGATTTGCTGAATCGGATGCCTCCCTGGCAAGGTGGGGGAGAGATGATCAAAGAAGTACATTTCGAAAAGACGACTTATAACGAGCTTCCTTTTAAATTCGAAGCGGGAACTCCCGATTTTATCGGGGTGATCGGCTTGGGAGAAGCCATTCGTTATGTAGAATCCCTCGGTTTGCCAGAGATCGCTGTTTACGAACAGCAGTTGTTGGACTATGCGATGGAGCGGATGCGGCAGGTTCCTGCTATGCGGATTTTTGGCGAAGCTATACGGAAATCTTCCGTCCTGTCTTTTGCATTGGGAGAAATACATCATTCCGATACAGGCATATTGTTAGATAAAATGGGGATCGCTGTTCGTACGGGACAGCTCTGTGCCGAACCGGTCATGCAACATTATGGGGTAACGGGTATGGTAAGGGCTTCGATCGGTATGTACAATACCTCTGAAGAAATCGATCTGTTTTGCGAAGGATTACACCGGGTGGCTAAAATGTTTAAGTTGGCCTGATATTTATATTTTTGTAAAGGATAGGATAAAAATTGATAAAAATGACAATCGAGGAAAAAGAACAGGAAATTATAGATGAATTTTCTATATATGATGATTGGATGGATAAATATGCTTATCTGATCGAGTTGGGATCGGGTCTGGAAGGGATGGATGAAGCACATAAGACCGAAGAAAATCTGATTAAGGGATGTCAGTCGAGGGTGTGGTTTCATGCCGATATGCAGGATGGCCTTTTGTATTTTACAGCTGACAGCGATGCAATTATCACCAAAGGCATCGCCGGATTGTTGATCCGGGTCTTTTCCGGACAGAAGCCGGCGGATATCGCTAAAGCCGACCTGCATTTTATCGATGAGATCGGATTGACCCAGCATTTGTCGCCTACCCGTTCCAATGGTCTGCTTGCGATGGTGAAACAGATCAAATTCTATGCAATTGCTGCTGAGGCAGCTTCGCAAAATACGAAGTAAGAAATTTTAAACGATTAAAGACGGATGGATATGACTGCCAGTATAACAAGGGATCTGATTATTGAGAAATTGAGCACGGTTTATGATCCGGAGATTCCGGTGAATATCTGGGAATTGGGGTTGATATACGATATAGAATTTCCAAAGCCTTCCGAAGTGATCATTCACATGACCCTCACGGCTCCCGGATGCCCGATCGCCGATGAGATCGTGCAGCAAGTGCATGATGTGGTAATGGAAGTCGAAGGTATAGAAAGTGCTACCGTAAACCTGGTTTTCGAGCCCGCATGGACGCCCGACCGGATGAGCGATGTGGCTAAGCTGGAGTTGGGATACGATATTTGAAGCGGAAAAAGAAGGAGCGGAAAAGAAGATTAAAATTTATAAAATATAATTGGGAGGATTTATTGAATATCTTGTTTATTTAACATACATTTACATCGTCAAATCTGTGATTAATTGGTGATTGAAATTATTAGAAGTGTATGAAGCGTATTTTGTTGATTGCGTGGGCAATCCTTTCATTAGGTAGTGTTGTTAAAGCTCAGGATGGGAACAATACATCTTATTTCTTATCAAATCTTCCGCAGCAATTTCGGTTAAATCCTGCTTATCAGCCGGAGTATAAAGTCTTTATCGGTCTGCCGGGGCTCAGTGGCGTTTCCGTGAATTATCTGAACTCTTCGTTTACCGTCGAGGACCTGTTGTTCAAACGGGACGATTCGGTTTATATGGATGTGAATAAGTTTTATAAATCATTGCATAAACGGAATTACATCGCTTTTAATAATGAAAATTCTATTCTTTCCATCGGTGTGAAAGCTAAAAGTTGGTACGGGACTTTGGATATCACTCAGAAAAATGATTTCTTATTTCGTTATAACAAGGATTTGTTCACTTTCCTGAAATATGGTAATACGGACCATCCCTCTATGGATTTCGGGAAGCTGGGGGTCAATCTGAATTCCTATATCGAAGTGGCTTTAGGTTTGTCGAAACAGGTGAACAGTAAGCTTACCGTCGGAGGACGTTTGAAATATCTTGCAGGTATTGCGAATGCTCATATGACGGATTCTGAATTGGATGTGTTGACTGAGAAAGATGGAACGATGAAAATACATTCCCGGCAGAATATCAGGATCACCGCTCCGGTGAATATTCGTAACGAACAGACAGGTTTGCCGTTCGAACCCAACAAGCCGATCGATTGGGACGATTTCGACTTCAATACCGACGACATCGGGGTTGCGGATTTTCTGAATACTAAAAATCCCGGTTTTGCTATCGATTTGGGAGGTGAATATCAATTCAACGATAAAATTAAATTGTTCGCCAGTTTGACGGATTTGGGTTTTATTCATTGGGGAAATAAGGATTTTCGGTATAATTTTTATCAGGATGCCCGGTTTACCTGGGAAGGGGCCGATATTTCCAATAGTGTGAATAAAGACAATGTGGGATATATTTCTATCGATAGTGCTTTCACGAAGTTGACAGACCAATTGAAAGATAGTTTGCAGCTGAGAAGCAGAGGTAAAGCTTATACTACGATGGTGAGCCCGAAATTGTATTTAGGAGCTACCTATCAGTTGAACCGTACCTTTTATGTCGGAGGGTTGTTCCGGGCTTCATTAGTTGATAAAATGTTTATTCCTTCGCTGACTGCTTCGGTGAACGGACGCTTGATGCGTAATGTCAGTGCTTCGGTTTCATATAGCATTACCCGGGGGAGTTATGTGAATCTCGGTGCCGGTCTGACCGCAAAACTCGGCCCGTTCCAGCTTTATCTGGAAACCGACAACTTATTGGCTTGCAATTATACCAATACACAGTCCGCTAATGCCCGTTTCGGGATAAATTTACTGTTCGGACATAAAGACCACAAGAAAAAGAAAAAAGCAGCCGAAGAAGAACCGCTGGAAGTGATGATTGCACCTGTTCCGGTGAAAAAAGACACTGTCTATAAAGAGGTGGCTCCTGAGGTCGATCCGGTGGCTCCTATAAAAGAGGAGAAAGTAGTCGATACCGAAAGTGATTCAATCAGGGCTTATTATGTGATTGTCGGGAGTTTCAAGAGTAAACAAAGAGCGGAAAATTTGAGAAAACGCTTGGTATTTATGGGATTTAAAGAAAGTGCTATCCTGAGGAACGAAAATGGCATGTACCGGGTGACTACCGCCCCTTTCAATACCCACACCGATTGTTGGAATGAAGTATTCCTGATCAGGAAGAAGTATCCGCAATTTGCCGATGCCTGGGGATTGGCGGTGAGATAATAGAAATATGAGTCGATATGAACGTGAAAGAATGGGTTCAGCAGGTGATTAAACCAGCTGAAATAGAAAAATATCTGGTAAACGGAAAAGACTTTATCGATGAAAAATCGATTTTCGGCAATCTTGAAAAATACCGTCAGCCGGATAAACAGCAAGTGCGGGATATTTTACAGAAATCTCTGGATATAAAGTTATTATCTCCGGAAGAAACAGCTGTATTGTTGAATGTAGAAGATCCGGGACTGTTGGAAGAAATGCGTGAAGCCGCATTGCAGGTAAAAAAGAAAGTATATGACAACCGGATCGTCTTTTTCGCTCCGTTATATTGTTCCAACCTCTGCGTAAATAGTTGTGTCTATTGTGGGTTCCGAAGTGATAACTGTGCTGAAAAACGGCATGTATTGACTATGGAAGAGGTGAGACGGGAGACGGAGGCTGTGATCGACGAAGGACATAAACGTTTGATTGCCGTATATGGTGAGCATCCCCAAAGTGATGCCGACTATATTGCCGATAGTATGGCGACGATTTATGCAACCAAACGGGTGACTCCTACCGGGAGTGGCTTTAATAATATCCGTCGCATCAATATCAATGCGGCGCCGATGAGTATAGAGAATCTGCGGAAACTATGGCGTGCCGGAATCGGGACCTATCAGGTGTTCCAGGAAACTTATCATCCGGGACGTTATGCCGAGTTGCATCCGGCCAATACGATTAAAGGAAATTTCCGTTGGCGTTTGTACGCAATGCATCGTGCAATGGATGCAGGGATAGACGATGTGGCTATCGGGGCTCTGTTCGGTTTGTACGACTGGCGTTTTGAGGTGATGGGGTTGGTTCATCATGCTCACGACTTGGAAAGACAGTTCGGTATCGGGCCGCACACCATTTCCTTTCCGCGTATGCAGCCTGCTTTGGGATCGTTTGTGAGCGAAAATTCGCCTTATCTGGTCAGGGACGATGCTTTCCGCCGGCTGGTGACGGTGTTGCGTCTGGCCGTGCCTTATACAGGCTTGATTGTCACGGCCCGGGAGCGTGCTGAATTACGGCGTGAAATTATCAATTATGGTTGCACACAGACGGATGCTTCTTCGAAAATCGGAATCGGAGCCTATTCCGAGAAAAAGGTGCAGGAAGAAAATCCCGATAAGGTTCAGTTTATGCTAGGCGACGAACGCAGTTTGGACGAAGTGATCCGCGAGTTGGCCGGAGACGGTTACATCACTTCTTTCTGTACTGCCGGCTACCGTTGCGGACGTACCGGGGATAAGATCATGAACTTGCTGGAAAAAGGAGTGGAAGGTAAATTCTGTAAGCTGAATGCCGTACTGACTTTCCGTGAATACCTGAATGATTATGCTTCGGCAGAAACCCGTCGGATCGGCGAGCAACTGATCGAAAAAGAGCTGCGGGAAATCGAGGGAATGTCTTTCTTTACAGATAAGAAATTATTGCCGACTTTCCTGAATTATTATAAGCGAATTGCTTCCGGGGAACGGGATTTGTATATGTGATCGGGGCGGAGAGTCATTCTAATATTTTAGGTAAAGGAATAGTTTTCGCTTTATGAAATTCCGACTATTCCCCGGTATATGTTACTCTATCCCCGGGGTAAATTGGTGATGGGGATGGATACCGTCCTTCGGATCCGCTGCTGAAAAACAATTGGAAGAGATATTGTCATCTGCTTACTGAAAATTTGCAGACCTGAATAAACTATTTGCTGGAAGAGGCTATCCCCGTCTTCCAGTTTTTATTTTTGTTGGGATGTCATTCGTGTAATTTGGCAAATCGGATTATTTCTGTAATTCTGGAAGACTTTTCTTAGTGCCTTATACAAAGGACTTTGGAGATAAAAGCAATAAATGAGGTAATGATTTGGCAACCGTATCTATTTCTGCGCTTTGCTGTGAGTTGCTTTCATTGTCACTCGTCTGTTGAATTAATTTTTAGTATTCGCGGATACTTTGTATAATGGTGTATCTTCGGGATACACTGTTATTCGTTTCTGCGAGTTCTCATTCTGGTATAGTTTTCGGATTGATTCTTCATAAGAATCAATCCGAAGTTTGGCATCAATGATGAATTGATCTTCTATTTCGGAATGTTCGTTTATCAAATGCTCTAATTCTATATCCATAAGAACTACAAAAAAATTCTATCATGAATGAAGATAGGAAAACCCTTAAGTCGAACATAGTCTGACATAGTTTCATAATAATCGCGAATTTTTGTTCGCAACTCAACATTATCACTATAATCTTCTATTTTTAATTTCAATTCTTTAAGAGCTTCAATGTTAATAGGTCTGCCATGAGACTTCCAATCATTATTATCACTTAAATGCTCGGCAATCTTTGCAGCTCGTTCCTTTTTTTCTTCATCTGTTACATCCGTTCCATCACTATGTTTTGTCCAATTTTTGAATTTGTATTTAACTAACCATTTCTTTAACAAGTCAATGGTCAAGTCTCGCGCTTGCTCAAAGCTGCGAAGTTCAGCCAAATCAAAATCTTTTAATATTGCAAATTCTACATTTGTAAGAGTTCCAAGCCTAGCCTTTTCGATATAGTCATTGATTTTATCCAAATATCCCAATGCTGCGACCCATTTACCTTCTTTATTTTGAACTTGTGGATCTATCGGACCCAATACAGAAAAATAATCCATGTAAATATTATCTCCACTCATGCAGAAAATAGTACCTGCACTATACGCATAATCAGGGATTATAAAATTTACTTCTGAATAATGATGTCTAATTATATTAACATAACGTTCAACAGTTATGGCACTACCTCCAGTTGTAGTTAGTAATATATAGAGCGATTTATGTCGGTTGGCATTTTGAGCAAGCTCTTCCACCAATTTCAAAAATACATTTTCATTCAAATTACCAATTGGACCATAATATACCAAGACATCAGCATCAAGATATTTTTCCAAAGTTTC
>NZ_LARL01000157.1:0-1214 GCF_000980295.1 Odoribacter sp. N54.MGS-14
CCCATAACCAACTACAAGATAGTCAGTGCTATCCGCAATGAGATAGCGTCCCGTCTTGATGTTGATTCCCTCCAGGAAGTGCTGGCTTCACACTGGAAACCCTATCTTGACAGCCTTCACGTCTGTATGGCCGATGCCACATGCTATGAAAGCCATATGCGTTATCCTACTGACATGAAACTCCTTTGGGAAAGCCTTGAATGGCTCTATAGATATATTTGCAGGCATTGTGTGGAACTTGGCATAAGACGTCCCCGCAACAAATACAGGAATGTAGCGGAGTCCTATCTGTCCTACTGCAAGAAAAGAAAAAGGAAGGCTTCGAGGACAAGAATGCTCAAGCGTCGTATGATCAGGCTTCTTGAAAAGCTCCTCATACAGAGGGATGAGATTCATCGAGAGTACGGAACCTTACTCCGCTATACCCAGGATTACCAGAAACGTCTTTCCATCATCAGAAAGGTTCTTGTACAGGAAAAGGAAATGTTTGTAGGGAAGAAGGTCAGGGACCGCATCGTCAGCATTGACCGTCATTATGTACGTCCCATTGTAAGAGGCAAGGAAACAAAGTCCGTCGAGTTCGGTGCGAAGGTCAACAACATACAGATAGACGGCATATCGTTCATCGAACACCTCTCGTTCAAGGCTTTCAACGAAGGTATACGCCTGAAGGACTGTATCCGCATGCAGCAGAAGCTCATGAATGTGAGGGTAAGATGCGTGGCTGCCGATTCCATATATGCCAATAATGCCAACAGAAAGTTCTGTACAAAATATGGAATATCCACATCCTTTGTACGCAAGGGAAGGGCGGCCAAGGATGAATCCTTGAGAAAGGTTCTCAGAAGTGAACTCTCCAAAGAAAGGGCCACCAGGCTTGAAGGCAGCTTCGGCACTCAAAAGCAACATTACTCACTCTCAAGGATAAAGGCACGGAACAGGAAAACGGAAATCCTTTGGATTTTCTTTGGAATACATACGGCAAATGCCATACTGATGATAGATAAGGTCAGGAACAGAGCGCTGAAAGCAGCATGATATGATTTTAACGAAAAAATCAGAAGAGGTCGTCAGACTTCTTCCGGAACGTCATGTCCTGCCTATAAGAGTATATGGGAAAATACAGAAAAATGACAATAAAAATGACATATGAAGTGATTATACTGGGGCATCTTCATATGCCATTGTATTTTATAGGGACATTTACTGAATAT
>NZ_LARL01000067.1:0-17560 GCF_000980295.1 Odoribacter sp. N54.MGS-14
TTATAATCTTAGTGAATTGTGATAAGAAAACATTGTATTGACTAAGATGAGGTATGAAAGCTGTATATCTGATGAGGATTGAAAACTGAAAACTAGCTGTGAATGCGAAAAGACGCAAAGTTTCATGTCTGGGAGCTATTGGTCGGAATATACGGAAACTGATGGTCGTTTGAAATGCAGTCTTTCCGAGGAGGGAGGCCGCATCATCCGTTCCGGGAGGTCTTTTTTTGAAGGATGGGCAGCAGGCTGTAAAGTGTTTTGCGGGTGATGATCCGGCGGTTGAGGAAAGTGACGATGTAGCCGGTGATGCAGGCGGCGATGAGCGATCCTTCGCGTATGCCCTCGATGCGTTGGCTGAGGAGGAAGGAGAGGACTGCGGCCAGGGTGACTAAAGTGACGTCGAAGCAGACTTTGAATTTTCCGAATTCCCGGTTGTAGCGCTGGGAAGCATATTTTACGAAGGCTTCGGCACTCATCATAGCCACCCGGGGCTTGATTTCGAGTACGACGCCGATGGATTGCACGACACATCCGGTCAGGAGCAGGGCGACCGACAGTCCATAACTGCCAGGATGTAACTGTCCGGTGAACAGCATATTAAAATCGATGAAGGCTGCAAACAGGAAAGAGAAAGGAATCTGCAGCAGGATTTCGGGGATGTCCCGGCGGCTGTACCGGTCCCGGATGAGCCAGAATTGTCCGGCGATCAGCAACAGGTTGAAGATAAAGGTCCACGTGCCCAGCGAAAGCGCACTGTTGATGCTGAGGACATAGTTTATACTGGAAATGGGGGTAGTCCCCAGTGCAGAACGTACGATCAGCACAATACCCAGGGACAGGAAATACAGCCCGAGGATGAAGACCGGGTATTTTTTTAAAATAGTCTTTAGTTCCATATTGCTTCTCTGAAAAAACAGTGCAAAGATCGCAATTTTTTCTTTTGTATGTTATGTCTGTTTATTACAGCCCGATTGTTTTTTAGTCCGGCCAATGGCGATGTCCGGGACTTTTTTCCGGTAAATACGGATATACTTCAAAATGAAAATTTCATCTTCTTAATGTTTCCGGGCGATGATACAGAGTGGGGGATACTTTTGTTGTTATTGTGGGTTTTAAATAGTAAATTTACAGACGATAATTTTTATTTTTTGTAGGATGAAATTTAATTTGAACGATAGGCCGGGATTTTTCCCGATGTTGATGTATGGACTGCAATGGTGGATTGTTTCTATTCCTTGTGTGGTGATTATCGGGATTATTGTAGCCCGTTTGCATTACACGGATCAGGTCGAACAGATTTTTTATATGCAGAAGCTGTTCGGAATCATGGGATTGGCTATGATTGTCCAGATGTTGTGGGGACATCGGCTGCCTTTAGTCATCGGACCGGCTTCGGTGTTACTGATCGGGATCCTTGCGACGGTTTCGATAGGGGTCGAAGGTATCTATACTTCGCTGATGATCGGAGGTGGAATACTCACTTTGCTGGCTTTTTCCGGTTTATTGTCCCGTTTACAAGCCGTATTTACTCCCCGGATCATTGTTGTGATTCTGTGTCTGATTGCTTTTACTCTGTCCCCGGTGATCCTCCGTTTGATTTTTGCAGGAAATTCGTCTGTCTTGTTCCATTTGTTTTTTGCTTTGTTATTGGCTTTGGCAATGATTTTGGCCAATAAATTATTGAAAGGAATTTGGAAATCCATTGTGGTTTTGGGTGGGATTCTGGTTGGAAGTATGGTGTATTATAGTGTGATGGGATTCCCCGAAACAGAAGGGATACAAGCCGGGCATGAGGGGTATTTCGGATTATGGCCCTGGAAATTCGATTTGGGAGCGGTATTATCTTTCTTTTTTTGTTTTATTGCGCTGATTGTAAACGAATTGGGTTCTATTCAGGCCGTAGGCCGGATGATCGGTGCCGATCATATGGAACGCCGTACTACCCGCGGAGTGGGCATCACGGGTTTGGCTAATGTGGTATCGGGGGCATTAGGGATTGTCGGACCGGTAGATTATTCTATGAGTCCGGGGATTATCGCTGCAACAGGTTGTGCTTCCCGTTTCCCGCTGATACCGGCCGGTATCGGATTGGTTGTCTGTGCATTTTTTCCGGGTTTTATCGAATGTCTGAATGCCATTCCCGGAGTGGTTATGGGGGCGGTTTTGCTTTATCTGATGGCTTCGCAGTTGTCGGCCGGTATGCAAATGATGATCCGGGAAAAGGCGGTCGACGGTTTCGACGGAGGGCTTGTGGTCGGGTTTTCATTGATGGTCGCTTTATTATTATCTTTTGCTCCCGACGAAGCATTGAATAGTATTCCTGCTCTGATCCGGCCTATCGTGGGAAATGGATTTGTCATGGGGGTCATTACGGTATTGATATTGGAACACCTGATATTCCGGTCAGGAAAAAAAGCTAAGAAGGAATAGACAACCAGAGATGCCGTTTCAGATCGACACGACCATTCGGTTGAAAAGTGATTCCTTCTGCGGCAAGTAAGCTTTTTTGTCCGGGCCAGTGAGGAGCTGTCCGTCCTTGGCTGTTGACCACCCGATGACAAGGTAGGGCCGCTGTGCCCGGATGGTGTGACAGGACTTTACCCACCCAACGGGAATAATTTGAAAATCCCGCCAGACGGGCAATCTGACCATAGGTCAGTACCTTGCCGGCGGGAATTTGTCGGATAATATCACAGACTTCAACACTGAATTGATGAAGCCGGAATTCGTTGTTATTTAACCCAGACATTCAGAATTTCTCCGATATACATTTTGTGTAATTGCGTTCCCCATTTTTCTTTGGCCTGGGAATCGTGTAATGCTTCAGGGATCAGCGATTGAGAAACCATTTTACGGCATTCGATAATCATCCAGGCTTCTGAGAATGCCTTACTGCCCGAAGGGGTTGTGATAGGTGTCAGGCCGGCTTCTTTCACTTTGTCTTTGTCTCTTCCACTGTTTGTACCGCAATAGTTGAGGATGTCCCGATACGTTTCGGTGTAGAAACTCAAGGTGTAAGTGTCGTTGTTTTCCATCAGCTGATAGGTGTACCGCGTCGGGTTGATAAAGCAGAAAGCAACCGGTTTGTTGTACATATGTCCCAGGCCGCCCCAGCTGGCAGTCATCATATTGTATTGGGCGTCATTACCGGCTGTGATCAGCATCCAGTTTTCCGACAACATTTTATAGATATTTCCGGGGATTTTATCGGGACTGATCTGACGGTAACCTTCCAGGTTGGCCGGCGTAATGGTATTGTCCGGTGCTTGTACGGTAGTCGAAGTGACAGGAACCCGGGGTACGGCCGGTGTTTGGGTGGCGACGGGAGCACTTACCTGTGTCGCTCCGACAGCCGCTGCTGCATCGGCAAATAATTTATCTACCAGATCGATGGTATGGATCCGGAATTTCCCGGTAGACTTGATCAGTTTAGTCTGCGTTTTATTCAGTGTATGCTGATCGGTAATCTGCTCTTCGGCCGGAATGATTTCCTGACCGGCAGTGCCCCGGTTATACTGATAACGGATAGCGGTAACTTTTAATTCGCATTTCCCCGGTTTGCAGGTGATGAACATTTGGTAATTGATTACAGCCCGGTCGAGCGATAGAGCTTTATTGGTGAATACCAGGTATTCCTGTCCCATGCAGGCGATTTGTCCTTTATCCTGATCGGAGTAAAGTATCCGGCTTTGCAGCTCTTCGGTGGTTATAAAACGGGTAGTCGCCCATTGTAACAAAGTGGCGAATATGTCATTTTGAGAACGTCCCGGGAGGTTCAGTTCTTCGGTGAAAACAACTCTGTCATCGACAACAGGCACAGCACCGGCTAAATATTTTTTGTCGACCTGTGCAAAAAGTGTCACAGGGATCAAAAGAAATAATAGAAATAAATGTTTCATGATGTGTTTTTTTGTGATTTGAACAAAGATAATGGCTGATTTTGGATTTTTGATAAGAATGAGTGTAAAAATATACAAAACAACTGTAAAATATCTCAGTAGTTCGGAGATTCCGGCCATAAAGAAAGGTCGAGCGCTCCTTCGATTTGCAGCAAACCGATTTTTATGTTCAGTCCTCCGGTATATCCGGTCAGCTTACCGCCACTTCCGATCACCCGGTGGCAGGGAATCAGGATTGGCAGGGGATTACGGCTGTTGGCCATACCTACCGCCCGGCTGGCTTTTATATCTCCGCTTCTGCGTGCCAGTTCACCATAGGTGATCGTAGTGCCATAAGGAATCTCCTGTAATAATTTCCAGATTTTGAGTTGAAAAGGTGTTCCTTCCGGCGCAATAGGAAGGTCGAATTGTTTTTGTTCCCGGGCAAAATAGGCGGTTAGCTGTCGGTGGGCCTCTTTTAATAGAGGGGTTTCACTTATTTCGGTCTCTCCGGGAAGTAAGGCCATCCGGTCGCCGAGCCATAGGCGGGTAAGTAATCCGTTTTGCTCTTCCAGGGCGTATGTGCCTAATGGTCCGTCGTATTTGTAAATTGCTTTCATCTTTTTTTCTTTAGGTAGGTGAACAAAGATAGTATTAAAATCATTTTTTGCCTCTTATCGGCTATAAATTTATGTTTGGGTATTATATACGGTTTACCCTAACTGTACGTTTATAAGTGTAAATATTGTATATAACTGCCTGTGTTTTATTCCCGGTCGGTGTGTTTCAGGGGCATTTGCTGAGAGAGGCGGAAACAACTCACGACAGCGGCTATTAAGGCGAATATCGCTCCGGCCCACAGGCACACCGTAGTTCCTTTGGCGTGCATAGCGAAACTGAACAATAGGGCCACAAGGGTTGCTCCCAGGGTTTGCCCTAAAAGCCGGGCCGTACCGATCATCCCGCTTGCCCCTCCACTGCGCTGGATGGGGGCGGAGGCCATGATTGTACTGTTATTGGGAGTCTGAAAAAGTCCGAAACCGATCCCACAAACGATCATACGCCAGATGATCGCCCCATCGGTAGGAATAGCCGGCAATACAGTCAGCAGGAAAAGGCCGGTAGCAAAAATCAGCATCCCGATACTTCCTAAAATTCCGGCATGTATGCGTTCTACCAGATACCCTGCCAGAGGAGCCGTGAACAAAGTTGCTACGGGCCAGGGAGTCAGCAATAAACCGGTAGCTACCTCCGTGCGTCCTAACGTATTTTGTAAGAAGAACGGGAGAGATACCAAAGCCAGCATCTGGGCAGTGAACGAGCAAATCGATGTACATACCGATAGGGAAAAAATAGGTATTTTTAACAAATCTACCGGTAATAACGGAAAGTCCTGGTGTAATTGACGGCGGATATAATAATAACCGACGATAAATAACAAAAAGATTTGGGCTGCAAGTAAATAGGCATTTTCATGATGTGCGAATCCTTCCATCGAGTAAATGAGCAGTCCGAAAGTAAGGGCATTGGCGAGAGCACTGGTTTTATCGAATTTCCGGTTTTGCTTCTTCTCGCGGTGAGGGAGATAGATCAGGCCCATTATCAAAGCCAGCAGGCCGAGGGGGATATTGATCGCAAAAAGCCATTGCCAGCTACCTAACGAAAGGATGATACTCGCAACAGAAGGGCCTGCTACAGCCGATACGGCAACGACCATCGCACTGATCCCCAAGCCGCGTCCTAAGTATTTCCGGGGATAAATGGTCCGGAGTTGTGCCGTATTCACACTTGTGATGGCCGACGCTCCGAACCCCTGGAGCACCCGGGCTACAGTCAGCATCCAAAAAGAAGTCGATAAGACACAGATCAGCGACGTGACACAAAAAACGGCGACTCCCGAAAGAAAAACTTTATGATAGCCGTAGATATCTCCTAGTGAAGAGAAGGACAATAAGGACACCGTAATAGCCAGCTGATAAGCATTCATCACCCAAATCGTGGTCGATGGAGAAGTCCCGAATTCACGCGAAAGAGTCGGAAGTACTACATTGACAATATTAGCATCCAACACCGACATGATTAACGCCAGCGAAGCTGCTATCACTGCCCATATCCGCCGGGGATTGGGCAATCCGTCTGTCGTATCGGTGATCGCAATATTTTTTGAAAACATCTTCCAATGAATTTACATGCAAAAATAGTAAATCTGTCAGGGATTGTCAGAACAGAAGGATTTTTTGTTTCTTTTTTTACTCCCTCTCCCAGTACCACAATAACCCTTCAATTCAGTGAATCAGCCACTTTTCAACTTCTTTTCTTTTGTCGTAACAATTTTGTAACAATTTTGAAATAAACCTGTAACAACTCCCTTCTATTTTTGCGGCCGTAAGTAAAACCTAAAGAATGGAATCAATTTATCTGGGAATTGTTATTTTCCTTTTTCTCCTCGCGATCTTCGACTTAACTGTAGGGGTCAGTAATGACGCCGTAAACTTCTTGAATTCGGCTATCGGTGCCAAGGCTGCCTCGTTTAAAACGATTATTCTGATTGCTGCTGTCGGTATTTTTTGTGGAGCAACCATGAGTAACGGGATGATGGAAATTGCCCGTCACGGTATATTCCGGCCGGAAGCTTTTCATTTCAATGAACTGATGTGTATCTTTCTGGCGGTCATGGTGACCGATGTGGTGTTGCTGGATATCTTCAATACCTTGGGGATGCCGACATCGACGACTGTCTCGATGGTATTTGAGCTGCTGGGAGGTACTTTTGCTTTGGCTATGCTGAAAATTGCTGCCGGTCCCGAGTCTCTGACTTTTGCCGAATTGCTGAATACCGAGAAAGCATTGACCGTTATTTTAGGTATTTTCCTATCGGTGGCTATCGCTTTCTTTTTCGGAACGCTGGTGCAATACTTGTCGCGGATTATCTTTACCTTTAATTATACTACTAAACTAAAATGGACGATTGGCTTGTTCGGCGGGATTGCTGTGACGGCCATTATTTATTTTATGCTGATCAAAGGAATAAAAGATGCTTCTTTTATGACAGATGCTCATAAGTTGTGGGTAAAAGACAATACTTTGACTATTGTCGGTGGGTGTTTTGTTTTCTTCACCGTGCTCATGCAAATCCTGCATTGGTGTAAAGTGAATGTCTTCAAGGTGATCGTTTTGTTGGGTACTTTTGCTTTGGCCATGGCTTTTGCAGGTAACGATCTGGTTAATTTTGTGGGTGTTCCTTTAGCCGGTTTTTCCAGTTATACCGATTTTATGGCAAATGGAAACGGGGTGGCTAATGACTACCTTATGGGAGCTTTAAATGAGCCTGCGAAAACACCGTTTATCTTTTTATTTTTATCCGGAGTGATTATGGTTATTTCTCTGATTACTTCCAAAAAAGCCCAAAATGTAATCAAGACTTCTGTCGATCTTTCGCGTCAGGATGATGGAAACGAGATGTTCGGTTCTTCGGCTATTGCACGGAGTCTGGTACGTTCGATGACTACTTTAGGGAATAACATTTCGAAGATTATTCCGGAGAAGGTCAAGGTATGGTTGGATAGCCGGTTTAACAAAGATGAGGCGATCCTGGCTAACGGAGCGGCTTTCGATTTGGTCAGGGCTTCGGTAAACCTGGTATTGGCCGGTTTGTTGATCGCATTAGGTACTTCCTTAAAATTGCCTTTGTCAACGACTTATGTCGCTTTTATGGTGGCTATGGGTAGTTCGCTGGCCGATCGGGCCTGGGGAAGGGAGAGTGCCGTATTCCGGGTGACCGGTGTGCTCTCGGTGATCGGTGGTTGGTTTATTACTGCAGGAGCTGCATTTATCATCTGCTTTTTTGTAACTATGATCATGTATTTTGGTGGCAT
This sequence comes from Odoribacter sp. N54.MGS-14, assembly GCF_000980295.1. Classification (NCBI taxonomy): domain Bacteria; kingdom Pseudomonadati; phylum Bacteroidota; class Bacteroidia; order Bacteroidales; family Odoribacteraceae; genus Odoribacter; species Odoribacter sp. N54.MGS-14. Next base: position 7,754 of record NZ_LARL01000067.1, read on the forward strand.
GACGGCCATGGTTATTATGATCGGAGTGGCGGCTTTTATCTTGATCCGCAGTAATAATAAATACCGGAAAAAGATGAAGAGTGAAAAACAGGACGATGTTTTTCAACAGATGCTTTCCTCTAAAGATAAGGCGGTCGTTTGGAATTTGCTCCGTCAGCATGTGAGGGAAAATCTGGTGAAAGTACTGGATTTTGCCGCCAATACTTATGGACAGATGACGGATGGATTTATACGGGAAGATCTGAAAAGCCTGCGAAAGGCCGTTTCTTCTACCAATGACGAAAAAGATATTTTGAAGAAAATACGGCGGAAAGAAACACTCGGTATGCGGCGGATCGATAGGAATGTGGCCATTGAAAAGAATACCTGGTTCCACTTGGGAAGCAATAGTAGCGAGCAGATGATGTATTGCCTTAAACGGATGTGTGAGCCCTGTAAAGAACATGTGGATAACAATTTTAACCCCTTACCGGCAGAGTGTGCCGAAGAATTCGTACCGATCCGGGATATGCTGAAAAGTTTGCTCGAACGGACAAAAGATATTATTGACAAAGGAAATTATGAAGAGGCCGATTTGGTACTTGCCGAAGGGGAAGAGTTGAAAACCTGTTTATCCCGTTTGCATAAAATGCGTATCGAAAGAATGCAGGAAGAGAACAGTAGTGTTAAATTGTCTTTGGTATACCTGAATTTGTTGCAGGAGTCACAGGAGTTAGTCAGCATTATGCGGCATATGCTCCGTGCCAGCCGGAAATTTCAGCATGTCTGATTCTGACTTATTTCCTGAATAAAATTATTTATCTTTGTTTTATACAAATTTAAATAAAGAAGGATGGAAATGAAATTTTGCCAGAGTTGTGGTATGCCCCTGCAGGCCGAAGACCAATGGGGTATGAATGCCGACGGGAGTTTGAACGAAGAATATTGTTGTTATTGTTATCAAAAAGGTGCTTTTACCCAGGATTACACCATGGAGGAAATGATCGGGCACTGCCTGCAGTTTTTGGACGAATTCAACCGGGAGGCCGATGTTCCCAGGACCAGAGAACAAGCCTTGGCAGAAATGAGACAATTTTTCCCCGCACTAAAACGTTGGCAACAAAAATAGACGGAGAGCGGATGAGAAATGTTGGATGTTTGTTTCTATTATCGCTGGTGTGCCTGTTTGCCTGTAAGGATGAGACCCGGGAAAATCCTCCCTTAAAAGGGGATGCTTTTTGGTTGGCTAATCCCTGGAAATTTTATTTTGTAGATGCGGAAGGGAAAAGCGTACTCCGTTTAAAGGCGGGGGCTGTCCTGCCCCTGACGGGAATGGAGGTACCCGGCGACCCCGAAGTGATTCCGGCGGATTTTGTTCCTGACCGATCGGGAGAATACAATTATAAACACAATAGCGTAGGCTATGATCATGAAAAAGGATTGTACTATTGGCGAACTTCCGTCCCGGGAAACATTGGGGTCACTCCCAGTCGGTTTTATGTCAGGTTCGACCGGAACGATGTAGATACCGTCCGGGTACTTTTCAAATTTACTTCCGGTGCAGCTGTCGGGGGAGACGGGATCGAGGTTTCCGTCCGGGAAATGTATTATAACGACCGTCTGATCATTAAAAATAGCGATTACAGCCGGGAAGAAGGGATTGTTATAATGAAAAGGTAAAAAGTAAAAGGCTAAAAGCTATAGGCTAATATAGGCTATAAGCTATAGGCTATAAGCTATAGGCTAAAAGCTATAGGCTATAAGCTAGGAGCAAAAGGCGAGAAGCGAAAGGTCATAAACTAAGAGGAAACTTATATTATATCGTTCTTTACTTTTTACCTTTACCTTTAGCTTATAGCTTTTAGCCTTTTACCTTTAAAATTCCTCCATCTCGTTCATCATCTGGTTATTTTCGTCGTGATCGGGACGTTGGGTTTTGTTTTTTCCGGCCTTCATATTTCCGAAGCTGTAGGTCAGGGTAAAGCCTATCGTGCATCCTGTCCGCCAGTTTGAAGCATATTGGCGGAAACCGGTCCCTGAAGTTTCGGTTTTCCATTTCCGGGAATTGAACAGATCACGTCCATTGATGCTCAGACTCAATTTCCGGTTGAGAAAAGCTTTGCGGATTCCTGCATCCAGACTGTAATTCGATTTTCTATATCCCTGTGCGATCAATTGACGGGAATTATAATTACCGGTCAGTTGGAGAGAGAAAGAAGCCGGGAGGATAAGGTTAGCGATTATCTTGGCATTCCATGAAAAATCTTCATTGCTCTTACCGGTCACCGGTTGATCCGCACTCGCCGGCAGATAAGAGAAACCGTCGAGTTTGTTGTAATATAAGTTAACTGTCGTGGTCAGATCCAATATAGAGAACAAATGGTTTTTTCCTACGATTTCTACACCTGCAGATTGGGTTTCAGCCACATTTTCGAACGTACTTTTCATGATATTGTCTTCCAGGTAACTGATACGCTGGATGACATCGTCGGTATTGCGGTAATAGGCAGAAACGGAGAGCGTGTGTGCCTCCCAGTTTTTGATATAATTCAGTTCCATCGAATTGGAATATTGCGGAGTCAGATAAGGGTTACCGAAAGAGATATTGGTAGAGTCGGTGATATTCAGGAAGGGGTTCAGCTGATGCCCCCAGGGACGGTTGATCCGTCGGCTGTAATTCAACTGGATTTCATTTTGGGCAGGCAGGGTGTAAGTTAAGAACACACTGGGGAAAATGCTGAAATAGTCGTCTTTATAGGGAGAGACTTCGCCTTTTTCCTGTCCATAGGCCAGGGAACGCGTATCGGTATGGGAATATTCGCCCCGTAATCCGGCTTGGTAGCCGAAATTACCGAAACGTCCCGAATAAGTCGCATAAAGGGCATGGATATCCTGATCGTAATAGAAACGGTTGTAAAGTTGTTCGTCGGGCCGGGCGTCTTCGGCCGTTTCGCCGCTCTTGGTCTCTACCGGGCTTTCCTGGCGGGAAAAAGTACCTTTATATCCAGCTTCGATCTTGTTGAATTCGTTGAATGCATTGACATAATCGGCCTGTAACTCCCAATTGTGGGATTGCATTTTATTCTTTTGCCACTGATAACTGTGTGTGGTTTCTTCATTTTCAAAAACAGAGCTTTGGAGATAGGTACTCTTTTGATCCATATTCCAGGTGTTCCACGAAGCTACTACATCCAGATTACTGGTTTTACTGAAATCGTGTTTATAACCGAGTTCGACATTGCCTCCTTTCATCGGATTGTCCGAATCGGAAATACGCTCACTGGAGAGAAAAGAATTAGGGATATCGCTTAAATAGTTGATTGTATTGGTTTGTTTACGGGTTCCGAACATTCCGAAAGCGCCGAGATTCAGATGGTCGGACTGGGTCAGATGCCAGGTCAGGCCGGCACGGACGAAAGTTTGTCCGCCATGGCCGTCATTGTCGGAAGTCTGATTGAGGAAAGATACCGGATTACCCGAAGCATCCGTATTGGTCCGGTTGGAGAAACCACCGCCGTCTCTTTTCCGTTCCCGGTAGCCCACTCCGGCATACATCTCCGTTTTATTACTGCTGTAGTTGACATTGCCACTGGCATTCCAGCCGCCGCGGGTGTCGACTCCGGCTTGCAGGCTACCGTAGTAACCTGCTCTGCGGTCTTCTTTCAATACGATATTAATGATACCGGAAGTTCCTTCGGGACTGAATTTGGCCGAGGGATTGGTGATTACTTCGATCCGTTCGATACTTTCTGCCGGTAATTGTTCCAGGATTTGTGCCCGGTTGTCGGCCGAAAGCCCGGAAGCCCGGCCGTTGATCCATACGGTGACATCACTGCTTCCCCGTAAGGATACTTCGCCTTCGTTATCGACTTCGACAGAGGGAATATTGGTCAGGACATCACTGGCCGTTCCTCCCGTAGAAGAGATATTTTGATCGACATTGAATACTTTTTTATCGATATCGAATTTCATTTGGGAACGTTGGCCGGTGACTTTGACTTCGCCGAGCAATTGGCTGTCCTCTTGCAATAGCAGGTTCCGGAAATTGACTCCCGGTATCTGTTTGGAGAGGGTAAAGGGCTTTTCGATTGTTTTATAACCGATAAAAGAGATCGAAAGTGTATAACTCCCTTCCGGCAACTGGGCGATATGGAAAGTGCCGGTTTCATCGGTCACCATGCCTTTCAGGGGTACGGTGGTGCCGGCTTTCCGCACACTGATATTGACAAATTGCATCGGTTCACGGGTTTTAGCATCGATTACTTTCCCCCGGATAACACCGGCCTCTACCGGTAACGATTCGGTCGGTTCTGCCTGGAGCTTCACTCCATAACCTATCAGCAAAAAACAAAGCATTGCTGAGATCAGGATTCTTACATTCATAGTTTATCTATTGTATTTTGTGTTTTTCAACTTTGCCCTAACTAAAACCTCAGACCAGATTTTATAAAAAGAGTTTAGTGTTGAATGGATTATTTAACAGATTTGACTTTTCCTTCACAAAATAGCGATAGATTCTTTCAGAAATATTTAAGTATTGGGTTGAATATCGTCCCAGGCTGCCCCCTTGTTGGCTCCTGTTATCCAGTTGAAGGTATAATGGCGTTCCATGACGATTCCGCCGTCCAGCCGGGCCGGTGCTTCTTGCTTGTGAATATGTGCATCTACACAAGCCCAGTCGTATCGGTAGGTCAGGTCCGCTTGGTCGAGAATTTCCGTTGTGCTTCTGGCGATTCCCTGGCCGAGCAGGTCGCCGATACTTTTGTGTTGCCAGAAGATGGCTGCAATGACAGGCACATCGCAGATCTCGGAAGGATAAGGCAGTTCTTCGACAATACCGGCTGCCCACAACAGTACGGCGCAGTTTTCATAACGCCATACGAATTGGATGCACTCTTGCCCGGTCGGGTCCGGGTTGGAAATATAGGCCGCTTCTGCCGGTGTCAGCCAAGACTGTATTCCATAAATTTCATCCATTTTATTGAAATAGGTCAGCGCTTCGTTCCGGTCCGGGTTTTCGGACAACATCACTTCCGAATATACCGCAACAGCAAACAGAGTAGCGGCACGTTGCATCATTTCTTCCCTGCTTTTGAGGTGTACTTCGGTTTCCGGCACTTCACTTTTCAGTGTTTCCAGATAAGGAATCCCCTGTGTTTGCAGCAGAGCGACAGAACGTTCCCTGCGTTCCCGGTCGGCAGAAGTTTCTTCCGGCCTGTCGCCGTCCAGCAGGTCCGCATGGGCGATCGGAGTAAATTCAGTCAGTTCACTTTCCCCTTCCCGTGAAAATACCAGCTTGCCTTCTCCATCGTACAAGTGCATATTGGGATAAAGCAGATATCCCTTCACCTGATGGGCCAGGTCGAAAAGGGTATTGATGAGATAACGGGTGCGGTCGTTGTTATCGTCGGTTTCGAATACGATCCCTACAACACAATTGAAACAGCGGATCTGGCGCAGCACGTTTTCTTTCAATGCCGGGTTACTGGTTGCTGCCTGGGCGAAATAATTGGCCATTCCTTCGATGTGCATCTCTATAAATCCGGCCTTTTCCCGGACATGGGAAAGGTGGAATACGAGTAGGCTGTCATCCTGAAGAGTTACTCTGATCTGGTCTGCTTCGGTATCGACCGACTGGATTACCGGTGCAAATAAAGACTGTATTCCAGTCAAAATATGCTGAGGGGATCCGATTACCGTATAAAGTGTCAAATGTGCTTTTTCCATAATAAACCGCTTTTTCTGTTTTTTTAATTTCTCTCCTTTTCCGGTTTCTCCTTTCCCTTTCGCTTTTCGCCTCTAGCCTTTCGCCTCTGGCTTTTGCCTTTTACCAATAAATCACCAACCCCGCCACTCCTGCGAGGCAGATCATGAGGATAGGATGTATTTTATATTTCCAGGTAAGTAGAAAAGCGCCGGCGAAGATCAGGATACTTTTATAATCGATAAAGTTTTCTTTATTCATCAATAAGAGGGCAGCAGCTCCGATCAGCCCGACAGTCATGGGGCGTAAACCGGTAAAGGCGGCGGCGACATATTTGTTGTTTTTGAATTTGGCATAGAAAAATGAAATCAACAATACCAGTAAAAAAGAGGGCAGACAGACGGCAAAGGTGGCGATCACCGACCCCCAGACACTTCCAGTGGCGGTGTAGCCGATATAAGTAGCGCTATTGATTCCGATCGGGCCGGGGGTCATTTGTGAGATAGCCACTACATCTGTAAACTCTTGTAAAGTCAACCAGTGATATTTATCTACCACTTCATATTGGATCAGGGAGAGCATGGCATATCCTCCGCCGAATCCAAAGATTCCGATTTTTAAATAAACACCGAGCAATTGCCAATAAATCATGTGTCGTATTTCATTTAGAGTACTGTATACTATTTTTCCTTGATTTCTCCGTTCTCTTTCTCACTCTCTACTCTCCGTTCCCCTGTTTCATTTTTCCTTTGATCCAGAAGGTATAAATCAATCCTCCGATAATACCGGCCAAAACAATATATGCCGGAGATACTCCGCATTTCCATATCAATACAGCTCCGATAGCCGGTAAAATCAATTCTACCCATTTTAAATGAAGCGACCGGGCTGCTGAGATGCAGGGAACCAGGATCAGGGCAACGACAGCCGGCCGGATACCGTTGAATATTTTCATCACCCAGATATTGTCCTGAAAATGATTGAAAAACAGAGCGATGGCCAATATGATACAAAAGGAGGGGAGTATGGTTCCGCCGGCACAAACGATACTACCCGTTACTTTCTTGAGTTTGTAGCCTACAAAAATAGAGATATTGACAGCAAAGATACCTGGTAAAGACTGTGTCATGGCGAATAAATCCATAAAATCCTGCTTGTCTAGCCAACCGCGGTTAACGACTTCACGTTCAATCAAGGGGATCATGGCATATCCACCGCCGATGGTGAACATCCCGATTTTTACAAATGTCAGAAAAAGTGTCCAATACATACCTGATTATCTCTATCCGATGTGCAAAGGTACACTTTATTCAGGAGTTTTCTATGATTGGAAAGCCGTTTCTCTCACTTTCTCCACGATGATGTTGGGGGCGTGGTATACCGTGTGGCCGAATTGAGGAATAAAGTCCATAAAGCCAGCGGCCGCTGGCTTTATGGACTTTATTTGTTGTTTTTAATTATGCTTTAAATAGCATCTTTCTTTGCGTATTCCGAGAATTCACAGCCGAAAGTATCGGCCAGATAGTTGTCCATTTCATCGGCTTTGAAAGCCATATCGGTGATATTCTTTTGAATTTCTTCTGCAAAATCAGAGAAGATATCCGAGATATGAATGCGGTAAGAAAGGTAAATCTGATTCCCGTCCAGTCCGAGTTGATAAGGTTTGATATCTTCTGCACTCAACAGATAAGTCAGTACCGGCTCCAGGTTTTTCTTCGGTAGGTTGTTCAGCGGAGAAGTACAGAACAGATACGAACGCTGGTATACGAACATCCGGATCTCGGAGCTGCCTTTATGGAAAGTCCAGCTTTCATAGCCGACACGTGCCAACACCGGATTGATACCCATGTTTTCGATGGCTTTTTCACAAAATGCTGCCAGTTCGGTAAGGCCTCGCTGCTGGAAAATATTTTCCGGTAGTTTCTCCCCGCATGAGGGGCAATATTCGTCTTCTTCGGATATAAATTCCTCACAACTGTTACATTGTATATTGAAATTATTGCGGTCGAGTTCTGAAATCTGTTCGAGTAAAGTACACAAGGAGGCTATGGGAATGCCGAATCCCATATTATCGGCATTGGTCAGTTTGCTGGTTGTGATTGCCACTACTTCGCCATTTTGGTTGAACATCGGACCACCGCTATTACCCGGATTGACAGCTGCATCCGTTTGGATATAATAACTGTCGTCCATCAGTTGTTTGGGAGACGAGACGGTTCCTTCGGTCGCTGTAAACGGCATCCCGAAGGGATAACCGGCTACGTTGATTTTTTGGCCCAGCGTGACTTCGGTACAGGCCAGGCTGATTTCCGGTAAAGCGGTAAAATCGCCCTCTGCCGATAATAAAGCGATGTCGAGTATCGGATTGACCAGCACAATATTCGCTAAATAACGGTTCTTTTGGTTATCTTCCAGGGCTACCTGACGAAATCCTTCTACGACATGATAATTGGTGACGAAAAGATCGTGTTTTTTCAGGTAAAAACAGCTACCTGATCCCCCGGCATGATTGACTTTATATACGGTTTGAAATATATTTTGATCCATAATGTTTTGTTTTTGAGTTGATTAGTTACCGAAATTCTGGGCTGCCAATTGTTGTACTTTGGCGGTATATTCTTCTGCACTGATCTGGCCACTGGCCAATTGTTGCTGTAATACTTGCACTTGTTGCAGATAGTTTTGCATACCGTTGCCCTGCATCATTTGTTGCATGTTTTGCATCATTTGTTGCTGCATGGCCTGCACGTTTTTCATATATTCGTTCATGTCGACGGTGCCTTCCTCTTCCTCCTCCTCTTCGTCGAGTTCATCCTCCATGATCGCTTCCATCGCTTTATAGAGTACAGGAGCAGCCTCATCCCACGGTTGGGCGGAACTCTTTTGCAAAGCTTTTACAACCACTTGGTTGACATCCTCCTGCAAATTGTTATAGTAATACATCTCGTAGAATTTATAAAGCATCATGACACAAGCGGTCATATAATCACCCGATTCCATATAACCGGAAATCTTTTTGTAACTGTCCTCGAAATTTTCCTGAATGTTTTGTAGGTTGGAACGACGTTTGTTCGGGATAAAAGTCTCGACAAAATAAAGATCTTCCGCCAGTTCTTCTTGGGTCATTTTTTGTAGTTTTTCGATGACTGCTTTTCCCTGGGCTGTGATTTCGGGCAGCGGTATATCTTCGCGGTCCATTTCCCGGATTGCCTTTTGCATATCGTTGAGCAGCTGACCCTGAGGTTGGGCGAAATACATGAATTTCATCAGGGTCGTGTCGATTATGTTCCAGATATAACCGTATTTGCGTGAAGGCTCGAAATATTTTACGGCATCCAGGCACTCTTTGCAACTGATTTGCACGGCTTGGTATATATTCTCCAGGCTTGCTGTATCGTAAGGGGTCGTTTTAGGCTCATAGATACGTTGTGCCCCGAATTTAGTCTCGAATTCATCGTCGTATTTGTCTCCCGTACAGCATATTTCCTGCAGGATATAATAGATTTTGTAAGGGTTGATCAATTGGATCGGACAGCTGTATTCAAACGAAAGGCGGTTATCCCGCAAATAGATCGTTGCCAGATCCATGGCGTTGAAATTGAGTCCTGCCACCTGACGGAGTAAGGGTATCCGCCCTTTTTCAGGAAGAGCGACAAAAGGAGCGGTGATACTGAGTTTTTCCTCGTCCAATTTGATGTTTACGATAATAGAACCGTGGGGAATATGAAATTCGTTTCCCTGTACATTGCCGTATTTCGTCCGGAAATCTCCGTTGATATAATCCAATAAGGCATAAAATGATTTCAGATACTCGTGATTTTCAAAAGCTTCCACGCTCGCATCGAAAGCTTCCACGTTCAATTTACTCTCGGTTGACGAGAGGATAGGAGGAGTAAAAGTTAAGGCTTGTTTCATCGTATAATATTTTTAAAAGATGTCTTTTTTTGACCACACTGACAAATGTAAAAAGGAAATAAAATTATACAAGAGAAGACCTTCTTTTTTTTTGCAGGCATTGACATTTTTTGTTTATTGTTGATACTTTTTCCTGACTTCGTCATTGCGTACCCCAAAATTCTTCGTCAAAGAGTTTAGCTATTTTCTGATGCCTTGCCATCAGCATG
>NZ_LARL01000069.1:0-17543 GCF_000980295.1 Odoribacter sp. N54.MGS-14
TAAATGGCTACTGCCTGAAGCCTTGTATACTACAGCAGTAGGTATTAACTATTATTATTCGGGCAGGGAGGGGGAAACTCCCTGCCTGTTTTATTTGTGCATCAGAACAATGGTTTTATTCTCGATCTCAAAGTTCACCTCTGTCACTTTTTGTATCAGCTCCAGAAGATATTCTACCGGGCGATCGCGTTCTGCCGCTCCACTGAACCGTAATTCCTTTATAGAAGGATCTTCGAATCTGATCTGGCAATTGTACCAACGGTTCACTTTTTTCATAATATCTTCCAGTCTCATATCCCGGAATTTGAATTCGCCGTTGATCCAGGAAGTATAAATATCGGGATCACATTTTTCCATGTTCATACAAGCGGTCGATTTGGTATAAGACAATACATTTCCGGGTTCCATCCGGAGCTGTTTTTCAGCATGGTTACTCGATACCAGTACGCTGCCACTGACCAGAGTCGTCATGACACAATCATCGTTTCCGTAAGCAGAAACATTGAAAGAAGTTCCCAGAACCTGAACATCGATATCGAATGTACTGACTACAAAGGGTACAGCCGACTTGGCTACCTTGAAAAAGGCCTCTCCGTTCAGGCTTACCACCCTTTTGTCTTTTTTAAAGGTTACCGGATATTTTAGGGTAGAACCCGAATTCAGCCATACCTGAGTCCCATCAGACAGAATAACTCCATATTCTCCTCCCAGAGGTACGGTAATGGTATTGAAAGTTTCTTCCGGCATATCGTTTGGGGCCAGCGTATAATCTAATACAGGTTGTTGTCCTTGTTTGATAATCCGTCCGTTATTGTCTTTCAGGACTCTGATACTGCTATCCAACACCATTTTCGTTCCGTCGCCGAATACCAGTTCCGCTTGTCTGTAACCGGGGAATATTCCGGCAATTTCCTCTGCCGTCATTTCCTCTTGGGGCGTATCGGTGAGCGTAAAGAAATAACGGCCAAAGCTCAGCAACATCAGTAAGACGGCAGCAGTTGAAGCGACCGGCCACAAATACTTGCGAATTCCTTTTTTTTCCGGTCGGCCCGGGATAGGGTCTATCTTGTCGTGTATCTTTTGCAACAAAGTATTATAATTCAGATTCCCGTCTTCCTGCACTTGCTCCGAGTCTTCCTGCAATACCTCGTAAAAATCTTCCTTTCCTTTGTCCGACAAGAACCAGGAAACAAGTATATCCCGTTCTTCCGGCTCCAAAGATTCGTCATTCAATACATGTTTTATAACTTCTTTTAGTGCCATTTGTGGTTTGTTTTGTTATTTATACGAACAACTCCACAAACACACGTAGCCTACGGTGAAAAATTATTAATTTAAAAGAAAAGTAAAAAAGAGTAAGTAGTACCTCACTTCACCGAGATCTTGTCTTAACTTTTTGTAAGCTTTATTGAGGTGAGCTTCTACCGTACGTTTCGATATCCCCAACAATTCGGCGATTTCGTCATTATTGAAACCTTTACATTTCAGCATCATTACTTCCCGTTGTTGTTCCGAAAGTTTATTTATACTATCGAACATTACTTCCTGAAGATTCTTTCTGAAAAGTTCGTTTTCAACCGCCAATTGTTCCTGAATCAACGATTGAAATTTTTGATAATAACGCTGTTCCACCAATTTTTTACGAAACATATCGTAAATCAGATTTTTAGCTATAGTCGTGATATAAGTATTAAAATTCAACTCTACCTTGATTTTATCCCGGGTTTCCCACAATTTTATGAATGTCTCCTGTACAATCTCTTCTGCATCCTCCTGACGAACCAATCTAAGACAAAAATATCCCAATTGCGGAGCATACATTTTAAACAATCGGTCAAATGCCTCTCGTTCACCTGATTTAAATTGCTTTAATAATGTACACTCATCACTAACCATAAAAATCTGCTTTTGGAGGAACAAATATCGTTTTTTTTTAATTTTTCTCCTATATTCAATACCAATAAATGAAATGCAGCCTTTGTTTTTTGGGAATAATATATTACATTTGCTTCCGTATTTGAAATGTTTCTTCAGGGCAGGGTGTAAATCCCTACCGGCGGTGATAGTCCGCGACTCCCTTTGGGGACTGAACCGGTGTAATTCCGGTACCGACGGTGATAGTCCGGATGAAAGAAGAGGCAGGACAGTCGTGTGTCGTTACTGTTATGATTCGTATATATGCCCTGAAGTCATTCAGGGCTTTTTTTATATGGAAACAAAGGATCGGGAATATATGAATCGTGCCAGGATATTGGCAGACAGAGGCCGGGGATGGGTGAATCCCAATCCGCTGGTGGGAGCGGTGATCGTCAAAGACGGCCGGATAATCGGTGAAGGTTGGCACGAACGTTATGGCGGCCTGCATGCTGAACGGAATGCTTTTAAGCAGTGTACCGAAGATCCGGCAGGGGCTACGCTCTATGTGACCCTGGAACCCTGTTGTCACTACGGCAAAACACCTCCTTGTACCGAGGCTGTTATTGAAAACAGGATTGCCCGTGTTGTCGTCGGGCTATTGGATCCGAATCCCTTGGTAGCCGGTAAAGGAATCGAAATGTTGAGGAAAGCCGGAATCGTCGTCGAGACTGGAGTGGAAGAAGAAAAGCTCCGGGAACAAAACCGGGTGTTTCTGAAATATATTACTACCCGTCGTCCTTGGATCGTGATGAAAACAGCCATGACCCTGGATGGGAAAATTGCAGCTTATACCGGTGATTCACACTGGGTGACCGGGGAGGAATCCCGGAAGAAAGTGCAAGAAATGCGTTCGGTGCTGATGGGAATTATGGTTGGTAGCGGTACGGTGAAAGCCGACGATCCACTGTTGAATTGCCGTTTGAAAGGCGAGGTCAGGCAACCTGTCCGGATTATTGTCGACAGTACAGCTGCAATTGCTACCGATAGTCAATTGGTGCGTACTGCCGATCGCTATCGCACATTAGTCGCTCATACCTCTCGGGCTGATGCCGGAAAATTAGTACAATTGCAACAGAAAGGCGTGGAAACAATTTTATGTCCCGGCTGTGACAACCGGGTCGATTTACAGGCATTGACAACTAAACTGGGCCAGGCCGGTATCGATTCGGTCTTGCTGGAAGGAGGCGGTGAATTGAACGAAGCTTTCTTGCGACAAGGACTGGTAGATGAGGTTTATGCTTTCATCGCCCCCAAACTGATCGGAGGTAAAGATGCCAAAACACCTGTCGAAGGAAAAGGTATCGCCTGGATGAAAGAGGCCATCGCTTTACAATCCGTTTCGATTGAAAAAGTAGGCGAGGATTTCCTTATAAAAGGTTTTCCCCAACCCAGTAACTCATCACCCAGTAACTCATCACCCAGTAACTCAACAACTCAGTAACTCAACAACTCAGTAACTCAATAACTCATCAACTCATCAACTCAAACTATGTTTACAGGAATAATAGAAGAAATCGGAAAGATCAAATCGGTGAAACGAAGCAGCAAGAGTGTCGTCCTTGAGGTGGAGGCCCGGAAAGTATTGGCGGACACGCGGATTGGGGATAGCATAGCCACGAACGGGGTGTGTTTGACTGTTGTTGGTAAAGGGAATGACGGGTTTTCTGCCGATGTGATGCCTGAAACCATGAATCGGAGTAATTTGGGCTTATTGAAGCCGGGTGATCCTGTGAATCTCGAGCGGGCCTTGTGTCTGAACAGCCGTTTGGGTGGCCATTTGGTAGCCGGGCATGTAGACGGTACCGGAAAGATCGTGAGCAAACAACAGGATGAAAATGCCATTTGGCTCACGGTGGGGGCTGCTCCCGAAATCCTTCGTTATATTGTAGAAAAGGGCTCTGTGGCTATCGATGGGGTGAGCCTGACGATCGCTTATGCCGACGAGCAGATTTTCAAAGTGTCCGTCATTCCACATACTCAGGAAGAGACGACGCTGGTGAAAAAGAAGATAGGAGATGTGGTGAATTTAGAAAACGATATGATTGTCAAATATGTAGAGAAACTGATGGGACAGGGAAAACCGAAGGGGGGACTGACCTTGGATTTCCTGGTGGCCAATGGCTTTTAAGCCGGTTAGAATGATTTTGATTATAGATAGGATAAAAAATTAAGAATATGGAAGGATTTAAATTTAGTACGATCGAGGAAGCTGTTGCTGATCTGAGGGCCGGTAAAATGATTATTGCCGTGGACGATCCGGATCGTGAAAATGAGGGCGATCTGATTTGCGCAGCTGAACATGCTACGCTTGAAAATGTCAATTTTATGGCTTCGTATGCCAAGGGATTGATTTGTATGCCGATGAGTAAAGCTTTGACGACAAAATTAGGATTGGAACAGATGGTGACCCACAATACCGACAATCACTGTACGGCATTTACCGTTTCGATCGACCATGTGGATACGACAACCGGTATTTCGGCGTTGGAACGTTCCATGACGGCCATGAAGAGCGTAGAGGACGATGCCAAACCGTCCGATTTCCGGCGTCCGGGGCATATGTTTCCTTTGGAGGCGAAAGCCGGCGGGGTACTCGAACGTATGGGACATACCGAAGCTACCGTCGATCTGATGCGTATTGCCCGGCTCAAGGAATGTGGCTTGTGTTGTGAAATTATGCGGGAAGACGGTACCATGATGAGGACACCCGAGTTGAAAGAATTTGCTGTGCGGCATGGTTTGAAGATGATTACTGTGGCCGACCTGATCACTTACCGTCGTCGGACAGAGATTCTGGTGGAAAGAGTGACCGAGGCTGAAATGCCCACTAAATACGGGATTTTCAAGGCTTATGGTTATGTCAATAAAATCAACGGAGAACATCACATTGCCCTTGTAAAAGGGAACATTGCTGACGGCGAACCGGTATTGTGCCGGGTACATTCCGAATGTCTCACCGGGGATGCTTTCGGTTCCCTGCGTTGTGACTGTGGCGAGCAGCTGGCGGAAGCTTTGCGCCGGATCGAGAAAAAAGGCCGGGGTGTATTGCTGTATATGCGCCAGGAAGGCCGGGGCATCGGACTGATCAATAAGTTGAAAGCCTATCATCTGCAGGACGGAGGAATGGATACGGTCGAGGCGAATCTGGCGCTAGGATTTAAAGCTGATTTAAGAGAATACGGTACCGGTGCGGAAATCTTGGCCGATCTGGGGGTGAAAAAAATGATTCTCATGACAAATAATCCTTTGAAGATAAAAGGGTTGGATGGATTCGGACTCGAAGTGGTCGGACGTGAACCGATCGAGATGACCTGTAATGAAAAGAACGAGTTTTATATGTACACCAAGTATAAAAAGATGGGACATATATTGCATGTCAGAAATGACTGGAAAAAAGAAGAATAGAAATTGAAAATAGAGATTAAAAGTGTAAAAGTTATGAATTTACTGGAAGGAAAATTATTGGCAGAAGGACAACGGATCGGAGTAGTTGCTGCCCGTTTTAATGAGTTTATCACGGCTAAATTGGTTGGAGGTGCAAAGGATGCTTTTGTGCGTCACGGTGGGGATGAAAATAAGCTGGATCTGGCTTGGGTACCGGGAGCGTTCGAGATTCCTTTAGTAGCTAAAAAGATGGTAGAAAGCGGCAAATACGATGCTGTGGTTTGTCTGGGGGCAGTGATCCGGGGAGCTACGCCTCATTTCGATATGGTTGCTAATGAAGCGACCAAAGGAGTAGCCCATGTCGGATTGCAGACAGGGGTGCCGGTGATTTTCGGTATCCTGACGACCGATTCGATCGAACAGGCTGTCGAAAGAGCCGGAACGAAAGCCGGTAATAAAGGTTTCGATGCCATGACCACCGCAATCGAAATGATCAATTTATTGAAACAAATCTAATCTGTTTTATTGTTGAGAATTACAAAGTAATTCTCAACGATAAAACTTAGGCCAGCGCTTTTTTTATCGCCTCCAGTGCTTTTTCGTAGTTCGGTTCGTGGGTTACTTCCGGAACATATTCTACATAGTTCACTTTATTGTCTTTACCGATAATGACCACGCCGCGGGTTAAAAGTCGTAATTCTTCGATCAGGAACCCGTATTTTTTCCCGAAATCTGTTTCTTTATAGTCCGACAGGGTTACGACACGGTCGATACCTTCGGCAGCACAGTAGCGGTGAAGGGCGAAAGGAAGGTCGCAGGAAATAGCCAGAATAACGACATCCTGGCTTAACTCGGAGGCCATCTTATTGAAATGGTGCATTTGGGCCGAGCATACCGGGGTGTCGATAGAAGGGAAAGAAGAAATCACAACAACTTTTCCGGCAAATTCTTTCAGGGATACCGGTTGCATCTGTTGGTTTATTCCATAAAATACCGGAGCCGTTTCTCCGGTTTTAATCGGTGTCCCCACTAAAGTCAGGGGATTTCCGTGCATAGTAATTTTCATGTTTTCCATCATTTTTTCTTGTTTCTTACGTTTATGAATGATTTTGGTTTTTCGTAAAAATACAAAAAATCCTGCAAATTTCAGATTTCATCCGAATTTGCAGGATTTTTTTTTACTTTTTATCTTTAATTACTTTTTACCTCTCTTTTGCTGTTGTTGTTGCATTCTTTGCATTTCCTCCAAACGTTGCTGGAATTTCGATTTCTTGACCGGTTTACTTTTAGCTAGTTCGATTTGCTTCAGCAATTTCTGGTCATCGACAAACTTCCGGATAATCCAGGTTTGCAAAATGGTAATCAGCGTCGCGATGAAATAATAATAACTCAATCCCGAAGAATAACTGTTGAAAATAAACAGGAACATGATCGGCATGATATACATCATGGTCTGCATGCCTTTCATCTGATCGTTCTGCGGTTGGTTTTTATTATTCATAATCATATAGATGATATTGGTCGCTGTCATCAACAGACAGAATAAGCTGACATGATTACCGTAAAACGGAATGGTAAAGGGTAAGGTGGCGATAGAATCGTATGAAGCCAAATCCGTTGCCCACAGGAAGCTCTGCTGTCTCAGTTCGATCGCTCCCGGGAAGAAATAGAACAGGGCGATCAGGATAGGCATCTGGATCAACATCGGTAAACATCCACCCATCGGATTTACTCCGGCTTGCTTATAAAGCCTCATGATAGCCTGTTGACGTTCCATAGCTTTGTCGGCCGGATATTTCTTGGCGATCTCGTCTACCTGGGGTTTCAATACCCGCATACGTGCCTGTGACATATACGATTTATAAGTCAGCGGGAACAGGATGATTTTGATGATCAGGGTCAGCAATAAAATAATAATTCCGTAATTCAATGCGGTGTGGTTTTCCAGGAAATTGAAAATGGGAATAACGAAATATTTATTGAACCACGCAATCCATTTCCATCCCATATTGATGACATCGGGAAGGTCTAAATGATCTCCGTATTCTTTCAATACCTTATAGGAGTTAGGACCGAAGAAAAACTGCATGTTGTATTGCTCATTGGCCGAACCGTTATAGGCTAGAGGAATTTCAGCATAAGCATCTTTCAGATACCCGTCTTTTTTACTGATGTTCGATTTCAGTTCCACATCACTTAAAGGCTGTTCGCTGATCAGGATAGAGGAGAAGAATTGTTGTTTGAAGTCTATCCACTGTACCTTGTTCGGAAGCGTCTCCTCTTCATCCGAGGTCAGGGACATGTTTTCAACGGCATCTTCGCTGAATTTGTAGTAAACACCGGTATAACGGTTTTCAAAATCTTTACTTTTTTCCAGCTGGGGCATATTGATTCCCCAGAAAAGCGTCAGAAACGAGGAATTGGATGCAATGACATCCCCCATATTGTGGGTGATGATGCTGAAATCGGTCATATAGCTGTCCGGGGCTAACTTGTAAAGGTATTCCAGGTATCTGCTGCTGTCGGCATAAAGACGCATAGAGAGCACCTGTTCATTCCCCTGGGCATAAAGCGTCGTTTCTGTCGTACTGGGTGTAAAGAAAAATTTCTCGGTATTGATCTCCTGATTCCGGGCATAGAAATTCATGCCGAAAGCGGTTTCTCCGTTTTTCCACAACACCAAAGGCAGCGAATCGTGTGTCCGGTATTCTTTTAAGTCTACATATACGATGCGTCCACCCAGAGTACTGATATGTAATTTTATTTTATCATTTTCCAGGGTAATGATTTTGTTTTCCGTATCGTTTTGTACGAAAATAGAATCACTTTTGGTAGCCAGGGGATTGGCGCCAGTCGTATTGGCCGGCGTTTTTTGTGCCTGTTGTTGTGCTGCCAGTTCCTGGGCTCTGAGTCGGTCTACCCGCGCAATGGAATCCTGTTTCCGCTGCATTTCGGCCACTTGCTCCTTACTCGGACGCGTGAAATAGGAAAAGCCGATGAGAATAAGAAAAATAATGACTAATCCGGCGATGGTGTTTTTATCCATAGGTTCTTTTTAACTTTATGATAAACAAGCTTTGATAAATGATACGAATAACGGATGAGGTTTAATCACAGTACTTTTGTACTCCGGATGGAACTGTACCCCGACGAACCATTTGTGAGTAGGAATCTCGACGATTTCGGTCAATCCGCTTTCCGGGTTGATACCGGTGGTGATCATACCTGCTTTTTCAAAATCCTCCCGGTATTTGCTGTTGAACTCGTAACGGTGGCGGTGTCTCTCCTGTATTTCTTTTTGTCCGTAAGCTTCATAAGCTTTGGAACCTTCTGTTAATTCACATTTGTAGGCTCCCAGACGCATGGTGCCTCCCTTTTCGGTTACATTCAACTGTGAATCCATCAGGTCGATCACCGGATACTGGGTTTTGGCAGCCATTTCTGTCGAATCGGCATCTTCCATATGCAGTACGTTACGTGCAAATTCGATGACAGCCATCTGCATCCCCAGACAAATACCGAAGAAAGGAATGTTGTTCTCCCGGGCATATTGGATAGCAACCAGTTTGCCCGAGATTCCCCGGTGTCCGAATCCCGGTGCTACTAAAATCCCGTGCAGATTTTTCAGGCGGTCGGCTGCATTTTGTTCATTCAGTTCTTCGCTGTGGATCCATTCGATATTTACTTTACAGTCATTGACTGCTCCGGCATGGATGAAAGCTTCGACAATCGATTTATAAGCGTCGTGTAATTCGACGTATTTCCCGACTAAACCGATCCGTACTTCTTTGCTGTAGTTTTTTAATTTGTATAGGAATTTTTTCCAGGATTCCAGATCCGGTTCGCTATTTAAAGGTAATCCCAATTGTTCGAGTACGATTTCATCCAACTTTTCTTCTCTCATCTTGATCGGTACTTCATAGATGGTAGAGACGTCGATCGACTGGATGACCGCTTTAGGTGCTACATTACAGAAAAGGGCTACTTTCCGGCGTAAGTCGGAATTCAGTTCATGTTCTGTACGTAATACCAGTACATCCGGTTGCACTCCGATTTCCAGCAAGGCTTTCACCGAATGCTGGGTAGGCTTCGTTTTTAATTCACCGGAAGCCGATAAGAAGGGTACCAGTGTCAAGTGGATCAATACCGATTTTTCCCCCAATTCCCATCGTAACTGCCGGACAGCTTCAATGAAAGGCAAAGATTCGATGTCTCCGACGGTACCTCCGATTTCAGTGATCACGACATCATATTCGCCTTTGTTGCCCAATAATTTGATGTTTCGTTTAATCTCATCGGTGATATGCGGGACGATCTGTACGGTTTTACCCAGATAATCTCCCCGTCTTTCTTTGTTGATTACATTCTGGTAAATCCGTCCGGTAGTAATATTATTGGCCTGCGAAGTCGGACAACCGGTAAATCTTTCGTAATGTCCGAGATCGAGGTCTGTTTCTGCTCCGTCGTCCGTCACATAACATTCGCCATGCTCGTATGGATTTAATGTCCCCGGATCTATGTTGATGTAGGGATCCAGTTTTTGGTTCGCAACTTTATACCCCCTGGCCTGCAGTAATTTAGCAAGTGATGAAGCGATAATGCCTTTCCCTAGAGAAGAAGCGACTCCACCTGTAACGAAAACATACTTTGTTGACACTGTATCTTGAATTTTATTGATTTATCAAAGTGGCAAAGGTAATAAATTAAAAGGTTAAAAGTGAAAAGTAGAAGGTAAAAAGTTGGCGAAAGGTAAAAGCAAAGAGATGGGAGTGGTTATGAGGTATGAGGCGGGGAGGAAGAATAGGAGAGTGGGTAAAAAATTAACGCTCTGTGAACAAAGGGGGGAATTGTTCTCCTGGGGAGAGGCTTTGTCGGCAGAGCGTTAATCGGCTTTGAGGAGCCGCTGTTTAGATCAGGCTGTCGAGAGCTTTCAGTTTTTCCTGAAGTAAATTCAGCCGTTGGCGGGTATTTTCGATTTTAGAATTCAATTCTTCGATCAAGCCTTGAGATTTACTGGATTTGGCGATAAAACCGATGTTGTTTTCATAGGTGTTGACGTCGAGTTCCAATTGTCTGATTTTGGCCACCAACTTTTCTCTTTCGTTGATAATTTTGTAATCCTTATAATCACCGGCATCCAGTGAGGACAATTTTGCCCTGAATCTTTCCAGGTCACGGTCGTATTCATCCAGATTGAGCTGGTCGAACCAGCCGTCGATGAGATGTCTGAATTCTTCCTGGATAGCGTCTTTGTATTTAATAGGTACAAATCCGATTTCTGCCCAGCGGTTCTGAAAGTCTTTCAGCTTATTGATATCTTCCTCTGCATTCCCGGACAAAGTAAACTGGCGGGCTTCTTCGATAATCGCTTTTTTCAGTTCCAGATTTTTGCTCTGTTCAGAATCGATGTCTTTGAAATGGAGTTTTTTGTTATTGAAAAAAGTATCACAAGCTTCCCGGAAACGTGCCCATACTTTGTTCGAATATTTCTTGGGAGCGGGACCGATTTTCTTCCATTCTTTCTGATAAGAGATGATTCTGTCGGTCGTGATTTTCCAGTCGGTACTGTCTTTGATCGCTTCTACTTTTTCACAGAGCTTGATTTTTAATTCCAGGTTTTTATCCTGTTCGGCCGACATGTTCTTATAGAAATCCCGTTTACGCTCGAAGAAAGTATCGCAGGACGAGCGGAATTTTTTATAGATTTTATTCCGCTCCTTTTGGGGAATGGTTCCCGAATGCTTCCATTCTTCCTGTAGGTCAATAATATTCTGAGTGGCTGTATTCCATTCCGATATAGAACGGTATTCACCGGCAGCGATAGCTGCTGCTTTTCCGCAAATTTCTTCTTTGACTTTCAGGTTATCTTCCTGTTCCTGTTTCAGGGATTCGAAAAAATGATGGTATTTTTCGTTGATCTGGCTAGTGGCAGCTTTAAAGCGTTCCCAAAGCGGTTCTTTTTGTTCTTTGGGAATAGGACCGATTTCTTTCCAGCGGGAATGCAGTAGTTGTAATTGTTTGAAAGCTCCGGCGATATCGTTGTTTTCAACCAATTTTTCAGCTTCTTCACAAAGAGCGTTTTTCGCATCCAGGTTCCGTTTCAGGTCCAGGTCGCGCAACTCTTTATTGATCTTGATATAGTTATAAAAATTTTCAACGTGATGGTGATAAGTCTCCAACAGGCCGTTTAATTGCCCTTGAGGTACCATTCCGGTATTCCGCCAGCGTTCCTGTAAGTCCCGGAATTCCTGGAATGTCTTGTCCAGTGCTTCTTCTTTTTGCACCAGTGCTTTCAATTCTTCGATAATACCGAGTTTTATTTTCAGATTTTCTTCGCGTTCGGCTTCCGTTTGCCGGGCTGTAGCGTTTTTTTTATCTTTATAGAGCTTGTAGAGGGCATTGAAACGTTCCCGGTTGTCGTTTTTGTATTCGAAATCTTCCGGTTTATCTCCGTCGGCAGTGAAGATGGCCAATGCTTTTTCATACTCCTCTTTATACCGGGATTCAAAAATCTCGGGTAATCCTTCAAATATTTCTTTTAAAGATACCACCGGGTAATCATTGATCAGCTTTTGGGCTTGCCGAATGATTTCCTCTGTACTTAATATAGAAAAATCAATTTCCGGTACTTCTTTCTTTTCCTTAGCGTTTTCGACGGCCTTGCTTTCAGCGACAACGGGTTCGTCGTTTGTACTGGTTTCTAAGATTTCCGGATTCTTGATTTCCTCTTCCGGGATTAAACTGTTTTCTTGCTCCATGATTTGTCAGCAGTTAAGTGTTCGCATATCAATAGGATACATTATCATAACCTGCTTTCCCTGAAAAGGAATTTCGAAAACCTTTGAGAAATACAGCTTCTATGCTCTATTGAACTCACGAAAATACTTTATTTTTCTGAGAAAGACAAATTTTTGGATTTACCTTTGTCAGGTTTGTTGTAGATCATGATATTATTTGACTGATGTGTAAATTATTTTGTTCCTTTTCAGAATTCTTTCAGGAGATTTACTGTCTTGAATTTTAAATTTAGTAAGAAAGCTTTTATCTTTGACTTTTTAATATCGAGACAATGGGTTATTATATTTTGTATGGTTTTCTTTGGGTGGGTGGGCTGTTGCCTCTGAGGATCTTGTATTTTTTTTCGGATATTTATTTTTATCTGATTTACTATCTGTTGAAATACAGACGCCGGGTAGTACGGGCGAATTTACAGCATGCTTTCCCGGAAAAAGATCTTTCGGAAATTATAAAGATTGAAAAACGATATTACCGGCATTTGTGTGATTTTTTTGTGGAAATGTACAAGATGTGGCATATGTCGGATGAACAAATACGCAGAAGGTGTAAGTTTACGAATCCTGAAGTGATTCGGCGGTATTTCGATCAGGGTAAAAGTGTTATCGGGGTATTGGGGCATTACGGCAATTGGGAATGGATGTCTTCCTATAGCCTTTGGATGCCCCGGGAATTCGACTTCTTTACCTTATATAAACCTCTGCATAATGCGGTAGCGGATAAAATGATGATCCGGCTGAGGTCGAGGTTCGGGGCGAAACCGGTACCTAAAAACGATATTTTGCGCCGGATTGTCGAAAACAAAAGAAACGGACGCTTATTCCTGGCCGGATTTATCGGTGATCAGACACCGAATAGGGCTAACCTGAATTTTTGGATGGAATTTTTAAATCAGGATACGCCTATATTAGTAGGAACCGAGAAGATTGCCCGGAAATTCGGTTTGCCGGTAATATCCCTGAAGATGCGGAAGGTGAGGAGAGGGTATTATGAGGTGGATTTTGTCGATGTATGTAGTGATCCCGGACAATTGGAACCCGGGGAATTGACCCGGATACATACACGTCTTTTAGAGCGGTATATCCGCGAGGTTCCTGAATTATGGCTTTGGTCGCATAAACGGTGGAAACATACACGGAATACGGATGGAAGTGAAAAATAAAGAAATGGCTCGGGTTGCGGTGATCATATTGAATTGGAACGGGGAAAAATTACTCCGTGAGTTTTTGCCTTCGGTGGTTAAATACACCGATCCCGGTTTGGGCCGGATTGTCGTGGCCGATAATGCTTCCGAAGACGATTCGGTCCGGATACTGGAACAAGAGTTTCCGGAAGTGGAATTGATCCGGTTTTCGCAAAATCATGGATTTGCAGGTGGATACAACCGGGCTGTCGGTTTGGTACCGGAGGAGATCGTTGTATTGCTGAATAGTGATGTGGAGGTCGCTCCCGGATGGCTGGAACCTTTGGTCGCTCTCCTGGACGAAGAACCGGGGATTGCAGCAGTGCAACCTAAAATTTTGGCTTATACGAACCGGAATCATTTCGAGTATGCGGGGGCTTGCGGAGGGTTTATCGATTCCCTGGGTTTTCCGTTTTGCAGGGGACGGATTTTGAACGTGACCGAAGAGGACCGGGGCCAATATGATGAGGTTCGCGAAGTGTTCTGGTGTAGTGGAGCTGCCTTGTGTATCCGCCGGGAAAGCTATCTGCAGGCCGGAGGTCTGGATGAGCGTTTTTTCGCTCACATGGAAGAGATCGATTTGTGCTGGCGGATACGGAATCGCGGTTATGCATTGAAGGTACAGCCGGCTTCAGTCGTTTATCACTTGGGAGGAGGTTCTTTGCCCATGAATCATCCCCGGAAGCTATTCCTGAATTACCGTAATAATCTGCTGATGCTCTATAAAAACCTGAGCCCGCGGGAGTGGAAAAGCAAAAGCCGGAAACGGCGTGTCCTGGATTTTATGGCCTGGGTGATGTTTCTGGTGAAAGGGGAGTGGGCCAATGCACGATCGGTGGGCCGGGCTTACCGGGAATTCGGAAAAATGAAAAAAGGGTATATTTCTGCCACTATTATCCCGAAGCAGGATCCTTGTATTTATCCGGGATCTGTTATTTTTGCTTTTTATTTCAGGCATGTTCGTTCTTTTTCACAACTCTGGAAATAAACCTTTGTCTGGCAGATTTGTCTAAATGTTAAATGCTGGAAAAAATCGAACCCATGGAATTCATAGAAGATGACGAGATCATCCGGTTGTTTCACGAAAGGAAGAGAGAACAGGAAGCTTTCCGGTTGCTGGTAAATAAATATAAAGAGCGTTTGTATTGGCATATACGGAAGATTGTGATCAACCATGACGATACGGACGATTTATTGCAGAATGTGTTTGTGAAGATTTGGCAAGGATTGCAAGAGTTTCGCAACGATTCGAAACTATATACCTGGATGTACCGGATTGCAACCAACGAATCGCTGAATTTTCTGAACGAGAAGAGCCGGAAAGTGTACGGGAATAGCGATGAGATTTCTGTATATCTGGAAAATACTTTAGAAAGCGATACTTACTTTAGCGGGGATAAAATACAAAAAGAACTGCAACGGGCTATTCTGACTTTATCCGAACGCCAACGTTTGATCTTCAATATGAAGTATTTTGACGACATGCCTTACGAGGATATGGCAGATGTGCTGGGAGTGGCTGTCGGGACCCTGAAAGCGACTTATCACAATGCCGTAAAAAAAATAGAAGAAAATCTCAAAATAGTGGATACCTTAAATTGATTAAGCCATGGAAAATTTTGACGATAAATATAAAAAGAAAAATCCGTTCACTGTACCTGAGGGGTATTTTGACGAATTGACCGGCCGAATTACCGGTCGGATAGAAAAACAGAAAGAAGTGAAAAAAAGTTCTTCTCTTCGCGGGTTGAAGCCTTATATGGGCTTAGTGGCTATTTTCTTTCTTGCTTTAATGGTGGTTCAGATTCTATTTCCCGGAGCGAAGAATACTGACTTGCCGGATATCGAGGGGGAAAATGCTATTGTACAGGAAATGGAAGCAGAGGATATTTTCGACAGCCAGTTTAATCCGACAAATGAAGAAATCATCGAATACCTGGCTTCTGAAGTAGATAATTATGAGATGATTCTGGCTGGAATTTATTAAGTAAATAAGAATATGAAGAATATAATTTTGATTGTGTTGCTGTTGTGGAGTGGGGTGGGCGTATGGGCTCAGGACAAATTGACCGACGAGAAACGGAAAGAATTCGATGCGCAGAAAGTCGCTTTCTTTACACAGGAATTGGACCTTTCCCCTGCTGAAGCAGCTGTTTTCTGGCCTTTGTACAATGAGATGCAGAAGAAAAACCGGGAAATAGAAGCCGATATGCGGAAAAGCTTTCATGAAGTGAGAAATGCGAAAGGACTGAAAGAAACCGATTATAAAGAAGCGATCGGGAAAATGTTGGGCTATGAAGCCCGGCTCCATGAAGTGAAGAAAGAATATTATCAAAAAATGATACAAGTCGTTCCTGCTTCGAAAATATGGAAACTCAGTGATGCTGAGCGAAAATTTCATCGACAGTTGTTCGATAAACTCCGCCGCGAATCCTGCTCTCAGAAATAAACCTAAAAAAATAGAGTAAAAGTTTGCAGGTTTGTCAAAAAGCACTACTTTTGTGATCGCAATTCAGCGCAGAACATCGAGGAGAGATGGGTGAGTGGCTGAAACCAACAGTTTGCTAAACTGTCGTACGGGTTACTGTACCGGGGGTTCGAATCCCCCTCTCTCCGCAACAAACGCTGAAAATCAGCAGATTGCAAAACAAACACCCAGTTTTACACCCAAGAATGTAAAGTCGGTGTTTTTGTTTTATTTAAGATAATACAACCACTACATAATAAAAGAGTAGCGATATTAAAAGAATCCGATGAGAAAAGACTAATATTTATCTATCCATTCACTTTGATTTTTCAGGACTTTACATCGTCCTGAAAGTATTTGTTATTGTATTCCAACGTCAGGAGTGGATTATAATACAAGTTTTTTGTGTGGATAGAATTTCGTTTTGCTTAATGTACGAAAGTACTTATCTATAAACGCATGAAATATTAGCACAATGAATCATTGGAAATCAACTTTGGCCGTGATAGGAATAGGCCAACTCATATCTATTTTAACAAGTACGATTGTTGGCTTCTCCATTATTTTTTGGATTAGCAACGAATTTAAATCCCCGACAGCTTTATCTCTGGCTATTTTAGCTGGATTTTTACCACAATTTGTATTAGGCTTGTTTACCGGGGTCTATGTTGACAGATGGAATCGAAAGAAAACGATGTTTTATTCGGACTTGTTCATCGCGTTCTGTACCCTATGTCTTTTTATTGTGATAACCAAGGGTTATAAAGACCTTTCTTTTTTTTATCTATTGACTGCTTGTCGTTCAATAGGCAGTACGTTTCATGCACCTGCTTTACAGGCAAGCATCCCTCTACTGGTTCCCAAGCACCATCTTGTCAGGGTATCAGGTTTGTACCATTCCATTCAATCCTTCAGTGAGGTGATAGCTCCCGTTGTAGGGGCAAGCCTCGTTGTTTGGCTTCCCATACAGTATATTCTGCTCATAGATGTGATCGGAGCTGTTGCTGCTTGTCTGACCTTACTTTGTGTCCAGATTCCTTCTCTTCAAAAAACGAAAGTTCTTCCAGATTTCAAAAAAGAACTGACGGAATGTTGGCATACCTTGCGGCGTACAATGGGCATTTTGCCTTTATTCGTATGCTTTACGCTGGTGACTTTTGTCCTTATGCCTGTTTTTACGTTATTTCCTTTTATGACGCTTCTGCATTTCAACGGAAACATTTTGCAAATGGGAGTTGTGGAAATGGGTTGGGGCTCAGGGGCATTGTTGGGCGGTTTAGTACTTGCCTGTAAGGCTTTGAAAAGCAAGCAAACATTAGTGATGCATACGGCTTATGTGATATTGGGATTGTATCTGATTAGCGCCAGTTATTTACCATCAAGCGCATTTATAGGTTTTGTTTGCCTAACATTTACAGGAGGCATAGCCTATTCCATTTACCATGCGCTTTTCATCGCTATTATTCAGCAGAACTTGGCTTCGGACATGCTTGGACGGACTTTTTCTCTCATCTTTAGTTTGAGTACCTTTCCATCAATGCTGGGTATCGTAGCTTCAGGATATTGGGTGGAAGCATGGGGTATCACATCCGTCTTTATGATCAGCGGATGGGTTATCTTTCTGATTGGAGTGGGTGCAAATTTTATTTCTTCAATCAAGCAGTTGGATAATTACGCATAGTATTATTTATTAAAGAATTATTATATGACAAAGAAAGAACACACTACGATTACAGAGTTATTTCAAGTTTTGGACTTGTTGGAAAGCCTGGACATGCAGTTTTGGTTGGATGGAGG
>NZ_LARL01000158.1:0-1200 GCF_000980295.1 Odoribacter sp. N54.MGS-14
CGGAGAACAAACTGTATTATATTGTATTTCGCTTCCCTTGTCAAGAACTTTCGCCCTTGAAAAGTCTGGTGACCCGTACCGGATTCGAACCGATGTTAACGGCGTGAGAGGCCGCTGTCTTAACCACTTGACCAACGGGCCATGGTGCACCTTCACGGACTCGAACCGGGGACCCACTGATTAAGAGTCAGTTGCTCTACCAACTGAGCTAAAGGTGCAAATCCCTTGAGCATGCTTCCCTGCACCCTCAAAACCGAACAATGTGACGCCGCTTTCAGGCTCGCCTGCTTTCTCGTAGGTCAAGCCCTCGGGCGATTAGTACCGGTCAGCTCCATACATTACTGCACTTCCACCTCCGGCCTATCTACCAGGTAGTCTTCCTGGGCCCTTACTCCTCGAAGGATGAGAGATCTTATCTTAGGGGGAGTTTCACGCTTAGATGCTTTCAGCGTTTATCTCGTCCGTACATAGCTACCCAGCTATGCCCTTGGCAGGACAACTGGTGCACCAGAGGTACGTCCATCCCGGTCCTCTCGTACTAAGGACAGCTCCCTTCAAATCTCTTACGCCCGCAACAGATAGGGACCGAACTGTCTCACGACGTTCTGAACCCAGCTCGCGTGCCACTTTAATCGGCGAACAGCCGAACCCTTGGGACCGAATTCAGCCCCAGGATGTGACGAGCCGACATCGAGGTGCCAAACCTCCCCGTCGCTGTGGACGCTTGGGGGAGATCAGCCTGTTATCCCCAGGGTAGCTTTTATCCGTTGAGCGATGGCATTTCCACTCACATACCACCGGATCACTAACTCCAACTTTCGTTACTGCTCGACCCGTCGGTCTCGCAGTTAGGCTGGCTTCTACGTTTACACTCACTGCACGATTTCCGTCCGTGCTGAGCCAACCTTTGAGCGCCTCCGTTACTCTTTAGGAGGCGACCGCCCCAGTCAAACTGCCCGCCTAACAGTGTCCCCCGACCGGATTCACGGCCGCAGGTTAGAAATTCAGCAATCCAAGAGTGGTATCCCACCGGCGGCTCCACAAGAGCTGACGCCCCTGCTTCCAAGCCTCCCACCTATCCTGTACATGGGTTACCGAATTCCAGTATTAAGCTGCAGTAAAGCTCCATGGGGTCTTCCCGTCTAGTTGCGGGTAACTGGTATCTTCACCGGTACTACAATTTCGCCGGGCGGGCTGTTG
>NZ_LARL01000070.1:0-17443 GCF_000980295.1 Odoribacter sp. N54.MGS-14
GGGCCTTTTCTATTTTCCCCGGTACGGAAGCTACTCCGCCTACGACCCGGCAAAAAACGCCCACACTGTCAACGACCTGCAACTGGTAACCTGGATGCTTGCACAATTTTCTTCTGTCGACGAAGTTAGAACAGCCCTTCCTTCCATCCGGATTATCGGACTGGACAAACCCGGTTCCACTTCCACCGTCCACTGGCGCATAGGCGACTCTACCGGCAAACAGGCAGTACTGGAAATTGTAGACGGCATCCCCCATTTTTACGATAACCCCGTTGGAGTATTGACCAATTCCCCCGGATTCGGATGGCAGCTCACCAACCTGAGCAATTACATAAATCTTTTTCCAGGAGGAGTAGCCCCCCACGCCCTGAGTAACCTCACGCTGACTGCTTTTGGTGCAGGATCGGGATTTTTAGGTCTGCCCGGAGATGTCACTCCGCCTTCCCGTTTCGTCCGAATCAGCTTTTACAAAGCAACAGCCCCCCAACAGCCTACAGGCTTTGAAACCGTCCTCCAATGCTTCCACATCCTCAATAATTTCGATATTCCCATCGGCATAGAACATCCCGTTGGCGAATCCCCCGACATTCCAAGTGCCACCCAGTGGACCTCGGCCATCGACCTCACCAACCGCAAAATATATTACAAAACAGCCTACAACTCAACCATTCGCTGCATCGACCTGAAAAATATCAATTTCAACACAGTCCGATACCAATCGTTTCCCCTGGATAAAACCCGGCAACAACCCATCGAATACCTGCCAATAGAATAGCCCCAGGCCTCCCGCCGATTCCAGCCACACCCACCCGGCCTATAACCCCGGTACGTGTGCCTGGAATATTGCCTGGTGTTATACAGGAAAATCATGCGGTTTTGAAGCAAGAAAGTAAGGCGACCCCATAGCCTTGAGAAACATCACCGATAGAAGGAGAAAATTGGGTCTTTGCCAAAATCGAAGCCGACAGTTTGCAAAGGATAAAATCTGTCGATACACAACTCAAAAAATATAGCCCACGGGGACGCGTCTTGGGAGCTATCCGGAACCATTCCCGACAGGCACGGTATGGATGGTTCCCCGGACGTGTTCCTGCAAATTTACTCTATCGGAATATAAATCTCCGTTTTCAGCTTTTCCGGAACCGTGCGACGGGGATCGCTCACATATTTTTCAAAACAGTAGTTGCCCCGGGCCTCGAAACCTCCTTTTGCCAGTAACTCCCCGTAAATTTTATCATAGGCCGCCCCTATTTTACAGTACTCACCAATATACGTAAACGCGACGAAACGTCCGCCGCCGATGGTTTTTACGCCGATATCCCCGTTGGGTCTGGCAGGTTTGCAAATGCGGATACATACATCGCATTTCAGGTTTTCTTCGGCCGTGATTTCGGGATTATCGTGGTATAAAGCCAAATGTTCAATACCTGCCGAGAAAAGTCCCTGCCGCTTGATCTCTTCCCACATCCGCATATACATCGCACTGTAATCCACCTTTTTATAATCTCCCGTGGCACTGATGTACAGAATCGTCTTAGGTTCCTGTTCCACGACTTTGGCACGGCTGAGCTTCACTTCGGCCTTCGGTTCCTGTGTTGTCATCATCTGATAATTTTTTGTTAAACGATACATTTTAGGAGAGATGCCGAAAAATTTACAGAAAGATTTGGTCAGCGATGACGGGGTGTCGTACCCCACCCGGTAGGCAATATCCGCGACGGGGAGATCAGTATAACGCAACAGCTTCGCCGCCGTTTCCACCCTTGTGCGTATAATGAACGCTCCGATCGGTTCTTTCAGATAAGCGCGCATAATGCGGTGAAAATGAAACGGCGAGAATGCCGACAAGACGGCAAGACGACGCATATCAATCTCCTTGTCGAGGTGCTCCCGGATATACATACACACCCAGTCCACCCGCTGCCTGTAATCTTCTTCTGTTGTCAATTTCTTTTTCATCTCTGCGGACAAAATTATACCAAACCGGATACAATCACTTTTCCAAAATTGCTAATCTCCGGATAGCCCGCAGTGATGTGTATTTCGGGCTATCCGGAGGGAACCCTATCACAAACGGACGCTTACCCGGTACTCTCCCCCCTGCGATTCCCTGTATTCCTCCGGCACAGGAATACCGGAATGTCCGCACAGCAAGCACACATCGTGGACGTCATTTTTATCCCGCTTATATCCGCAATGAAAAAGTACCTGTTATACCCGGGGCATCCCCTGTTCTACTCCGGCGCTAACTCCGTCACGTCCGCTAAACAAATAAAAGCGGTTCCCGTCTCTGTCAACACTTGCACGATTCCCTCTTCTATTTTTCTCATGGCACCAACTTAGTACTTCCTCCCCCTTTTAAGTTAATTCCATTCCGCATGCCAAAAAGGAAATAGCCCGCAAGACACGTCCTCGGGTGCTAATAGCCTTTTACCCCCATCGAAGTACTCCCGATCATAATCAATGCCTGCGGAATCAACAGCCAGAAACTCGACAAAGGCAATAGAATATACCCTACGACCGACACCAGCAACAAGCTATACCCCAGGAACAAGGGCACAGGCTTCTGCTCCTTACGGATATAATACTGCAATGTACCCCCCAAAAGGAGCAGTATCCCGCCCACAAAAAAAACAAAAGCGTATGCCCTTTCCGCATCATTCCCAATGGAAGCGGCAAATCCGTCCATGATGATGTCCCGCCACATGTCCCATCCACCTGCCACCGCCACGAGCAGATGAAATCCCCCCGTCACCATCAGAATACCTTATCATTAATTGCAGACTCATACCTTTGTTGAATATTAAAAAGTTTTTTCCAACTTTCCACTAAATCATCATCTTTGGGATCATTGGGTTTATATCACTAACTCCTAATCCCCTTTTTTAATATCATTTGTTAGTGCCGGTTCGTTTAAAAGTTAAATGTAACCGATATTCAGGATAATAAACACATCAATGTTTAACCAGAGTACAATCATGCCCAATCGGTACAAGATTATCAAAATTAACCACAAGATAGGGATATTGTTCTTTACACAACCAATGACCTATTTCTCGTCTGGATTGCCCCTGCAAATCATAAAAACTTTCCAAAGCACAAAACGGACATACTTCAATACTTTTATTTTCAGCAATAAATTTATCAATAAAATCTTCCAACCCGGTCGAAAAAATGATCATTAAATTTTGGGGAACGCAATGCATTTTCCCATAAATGAACAAACAGATTCTTCAAAGGCTGCTGGAAGGCTGCCGGGAACTTCTTCAAGCAGACAGCTTTCAGACCGGAATTGTTCTCGCATAAATCAGCCACCCTGTTGGTATCCCGAATGGCAGCCATCACCTCTTGCTGCTGTTTCCCGGTCAGTTTTTTATAAGCCTGAAACAAAACTGTATTCGCCATCCACTACTGTCCCGTAAAAGTGGATGAATAGTTCTTTGAAATTATTGAAATATAGCCAATTACATGGTTTTTTGAAATGAAACGGACTTGATTTTGCAACTTTGCAGTCTAATACAAATGGCTGCTATGTTCCAAGACAAATACGTATTCTCTCAATTAACCGCTTTTCTGAACAGGACTCAGTTCAACAACTATGTTCGCAAGTATGATGGCAACCGGTATGTGAAACATTTCACTTGCTGGAATCAGATGCTCGCGATGATGTTTGGACAACTGAGTAACCGTGAGAGCCTGCGAGACTTAATCGTTGCTTTCGAGGCGCATAGGGCCAAGCAATATCATCTTGGGTTAGGTCGTGAACCGATAGCCAAGACAACTCTTGCGACAGCCAACCGGAACCGTGATTATAGAATTTTTGAAGAATTTGCATTCTATATGATGAAGGAAGCCTGCGAGAAGCGGACGACCAACATCCTTGACATTTCCGGAAAGAAATATGCGTTTGATTCAACAACGATTCCGTTATGCCTTGCAACATTCCCTTGGGCAAAATTCCGAAGCAAGAAAGGAGGAGTGAAGGCTCATGTCTTATATGACATTGAAGCACAAGTTCCTGCCTTCTATACTGTAACCACTGCATCAAAGCATGATTCTACAGCAATGTCTTCAATCCATTATGAACCGAACGCTTATTATATATTCGACAGGGCTTATGATTCTTTTAAAGAGCTCTATAGGATACATCTTACAGACTCTTTCTTTGTTGTCAGAGCCAAAACGAATTTAAAGTATAAGACAGTCAAATGGAAACGAAGGATGCCAAAGAATATAATGACTGATGCGGAAGTGAAACTGACCGGTTATCTCTCCGGGAAGAAATATCCTGAGTCATTCAGACTCGTCCGATATTACGATGAAGAAGATGACCGTGAGTTCACTTTTCTGACGAATGCGAAACAACTTTCTGCACTGGATGTTGCCAATCTTTACACGAAAAGATGGTTGATTGAACTGTTCTTCAAATGGCTCAAGCAGCACCTCAAGATAAAGAAATTCTGGGGCACAACAGAGAACGCCGTCCGCATACAAATCAGTGTGGCTATTATCACATACTGTCTTGTGGCTATTGTCCAACATGACATGAAGTTGAAACGCTCAACTTATGAAGTTTTGCAAATTCTCAGCATATCATTGACTGACAAAACCCACTTGCGTGACCTGTTCGACAAGACTAATTTCAATGATGCCAAAGATCTAAATGATCCCCTGATTCCGGGGCTATTTGATTAATTATTTAACTCGTCCCATTTTAACGGGACACTAATGTTCGCCATCATCAGATTGACAGCCTTCACGACAGTCTCTCCATCTTCCGGGTCCAAACAGACAGCACGTAAATAATGATCTACGGCATTCATACTCCAGCCTATCCGGTTGTAACAATCTCCGATCCGTTTTAATAAAATGACATTTGTCGTGTCTGTCTGATATAAACGATCATAGATTCCGATCGCCCGAACAGTTTTACCTATCTGCTGATACAAACGGGCCAGCTGATAATTGACAAAAAAATCCAGAGAATCTTCTCCGGCCAATTGTTCATAGATATCGACCGCTTTCATCGTCCGCCCCGCCAAGGCTGCTACCCGCGCTAAAGCAAGCCGGGTATCCCAATCGGAAGAATCCCGCTCCAACCACTCCGAATAACAGCGGAAAGTTGCCTTATAACGCAACATCCCTTCATTGGCTTTACCTTCAAAAAAAGCAAATCGGAAGATTCACCTTCTATCCGGTATAAAGAATCGACACCTCTTAAAACCTCATCGTAATGATTCCGGTCCAACTCTCTTTCTAAAATTTGCCGACCGATGTCCTGAGCATAATTTCCTATAATACAAAACAGGATTCCAAGAACGAAATATATCTTTATTTCAATAGTTTTGATATTCCATCACAAATAAAGAAAGATTTCAACGATAAAACAAACGTTTCAACTAAAAACTTAGTTGCAAAAATATTTCCCTTAACGGACTAACAACAAAGCTCCTTTTTTAACATATTTCGGAGGATTCACCTTCTCTCTTCCTTTGGCAGTAATCACATAAAAATAAGTTCCCGGGCTTGCATATTTACCCCCGATACGTCCGTCCCAGCCTTCCGAAGGGTCGTTCCATTCGTAGATTTTACGTCCCCAACGGTTCAGAATCACCCCTTGGAAAGATTCCAGGGACAAGGCTTTCACCTTAAAAATATCATTCTTACCGTCTCCATTGGGTGTAAAGACATTCGGGACATCCAGCAAAGATTCGACGACATTTACATATTGTATATCCGAAGTATCCCGGCAAAAATTTCCTTTTCCATGGATGGCTACGAGCATTACCTTATACCGTCCGGAATGCTCGTAAGTATAAACAAAATCTTCCGGCGTCCGGATCTGATTTCCAATCAGGCTATCCTCGGGCGATAAGACCATTCCGACCAAATCGGTCGTATCTTTATACAAATACCATTCATAAGAAGAAGCATTTTTAGAACCGGAAGCATCGAATTCTACTTCTAAAGGCGCCTGTCCCATTTCATCGCCGACTTCCCCGACCACATCCACCGTATTTCCCAGAGTCAGTTCAGGGACAGCCTCCGGGATCATCGATTCGTAAGTCACTTCGTTACTTTCCCATACGAATCCGAAACGATCCTTGATCCTAATGCGGCAAGACACATCTTCGGCACAGCCGGCGACAGCCTGACTTAGATCTTCATACCGATAGTCATTCATAGAAGACAATTGCCGTTCTTTGCCATCCCAATCGACCCAGTAATCCACATTCTCTCCACCGGGAAAACCGGCAAAATCGGGAATATAAAGATAATCGATATGAATCGTAATATATTCACAATCCAGTACATCGGTCAAAGTAATTTTAAAATCCATAAAATCATAAAACACATAAAACCGTTCCTGAACCGTATTCACCCCGTCCTTTCGGGCAGTAAAAGTATAGAGTCCGTTCCCCAGCAAAGGGACGGTCAAGCGGGTAGAATCCTCATACGGAACAACGGCCTGAGGGGAACCCTCGTAAGTCCAGCCGAATTCCCAATGATCTCCTCCCGGCACAAAACTCACCTGCCCTTCCGGAACCGCTCCGGCCTGGGTCTGACGGATAACATACAGCGGTCCGTCCGGATAATGGGAAGAATAGTTCACTTCCACCCCCTCTATCTGAATCCGCTGGGAAAATCCAAGTCCGGTCAGGAACACGAAAAACAACAACAATACATACCGCATATGATCAACATTTATGTCTCAACCATAACATACAGAAGAGTTTTACAATACTTACATCTCCACACACTTTGACGATTATCCTTGCAATATTACTAAAAATCCCCGGTATTTTGTGAGGCTGGAGATTAATTTTTAATTTTGCTACGGGAAATAATCAATCATTATCGTCGATCAAAAATTTATTCAGGGTGAATTTTATCAATGAATTAAACAGCAGTCAGCAGGAGGCGGTCATCAACACAGAAGGTCCTTCATTGGTCATTGCAGGTGCCGGTTCAGGCAAAACACGTGTATTGACCTACCGGATAGCCCAATTGCTCAGTCAGGGAGTGCCGGCCTATAAAATTCTGGCCCTGACCTTTACCAATAAAGCTGCCCGTGAAATGCAAAAACGAATTGCAGAGTTAGTGGGCCAGGAAATCGCTGCCAACCTGTGGATGGGAACTTTCCACTCGATTTTTTCAAAAATCCTGCGATTCGAAGCCGAGAAATTAGGCTATACATCGAGCTATACCATCTACGATACCCAGGATTCTAAAAATATGATCAAGACCATCGTCAAAGACATGAAGCTGGACGATAAGATTTACAAACCGAGCACAATCCTCGGACGGATTTCGATGGCGAAAAACAACCTGATCGTCGCTCAGAGTTATGCCCAATCTTCCCGCATTTTATCCGAAGATACAGCCAGCAAACGCCCGTTATTGGGAGAAATCTACAAACAATACCAGCAGCGTTGCAAACAATCGGATACTATGGATTTCGACGATCTTTTGCTGCAAACCAATATCCTGTTCCGTGATTTCCCGGACATTCTGACCAAATATCAACAGAAATTCAATTATATCCTGGTCGACGAATATCAGGATACCAATTACGCCCAATACCTGATCGTAAAAAAACTTTCGGACCGGCATCATAACATCTGTGTAGTCGGGGATGATGCACAAAGTATTTATTCTTTCCGGGGAGCCCGGATCGAGAACATCCTTAATTTTAAAAACGATTATCCGGAATACAAGCTATACAAACTGGAGCAAAATTACCGGTCGACGACCACGATCGTAGATGCAGCGAATTGTGTGATCAGTAAGAACAAAGAACAAATTCCCAAAAAGACCTTTTCTCAAAACGAAGAAGGTGAAAAGATCAAGGTATTGCGGGCCTTATCCGATAAGGAAGAAGGTTTCCAGGTCACGAATGAAATCTTCCGGCTAGCCAATTACGAGCAGCAGGAATACAGCGATTTTGCTATTCTCTACCGTACGAATGCCCAGTCGCGTATCTTAGAAGAAGCCCTCCGTAAACGGAATATTCCTTATAAAATTTACGGCGGCCAATCTTTCTACCAACGGAAAGAAATCAAGGATTTGCTGGCTTATTTCCGGTTGACCGTGAATCAGAACGATGAAGAAGCTTTCAAACGGATCATCAACTATCCCCGTCGGGGAATCGGAGATTCGACCGTAGACAAAATCCGGGAAATCGCCGGAAAATATCATGTCAGCCTGTGGACCGTACTCTGTAACCTCGATAAGGTGGCCGGCGCTTTCAACAGCGGTACCCTTTCCAAATTACAGAAATTCGGTAGTCTGATCGAACGTTTCCGGGAACAGATAGCGAATGAAAATGCGTATGACGCAGCTGTTATCATCGCCCGTTCTTCCGGTATCATCGACGACCTTTCCAATGACGAAACACCGGAGGGCGTATCCCGGAAAGAAAATATCCAGGAGCTCCTGAACGGTATCAAAGATTTCAGTGAAACCGCTTATAAAGAGGGGAAAGACGATAAATTACCGGCCTTCCTCGAAGGAGTAGCGTTGTTGACAGATCAGGACGGAGATAAAGAAGGGGATCAAAACAAAGTGACCCTCATGACCATCCATGCATCGAAAGGACTGGAATTCAGCAATGTCTTTATCACCGGTCTGGAAGAAGAACTTTTCCCGGCCCAGCAATGTGTGACCACTCCTGCCGCCCTGGAAGAAGAACGGCGGCTTTTCTATGTCGCTCTCACCCGGGCAGAAAAACGGGCTTTCATGTCGTTCGCCACTTCCCGTTACAAAAACGGCCAAGTGGTATCCTCCCGGCCTTCCCGTTTTATCGGTGAGATCGATCAGGAATTCCTCGAAGGATATATCGCGATGCGGGAAGAACCCTCAGGTTTCAAATTAAAAACTACGACAGCTATGTCCGGTTTACATAAGCCGGCGATCACTTTGAATAAACCCGCAACAATAGATATTCCGGCCATCGACCGATCGAAACTCAAACCGATCGACTCCAATCAGGTCGTTCCCGGTATGATCATTTTTCATCCTACCTTCGGAGCCGGAAAAGTGATCAACCTGGAAGGTTTAGGCGTACAAAAAAAGGCAAAAGTGGTCTTCCGTGAAGGGGGAAGCCGGACTCTTTTGTTAAAATTTGCAAAATTATACATTCAAGCAGACTAAAAACTTCCGTCAGAACACTAAAAAGCGTATATTTGCCTCATAATCTGAAAGAGATACCTTGAAATCGCTATTTTACAGAATAACGATTTTCGGATTGCCTTCAACCCGGAGAAATCCGGTTAAAGTCTGCAAATAAATAAATATTTTCTTTATATCTGGTAAAAACAACGTACTGCGATTAAGAAACACATAGTATTTTTATGGAATATAATACCCAAAAGAAAAAATTATTACTTCCTGAATATGGACGTAACATACAAAAAATGGTAGATTACCTATTGACCATTGAAGACCGGGAAGAAAGAACCAGAGCCGCAAAGACAGTAATCGACGTGATGGGAAATCTTTATCCTCACTTACGGGACGTTCCCGATTTCCGGCATAAACTTTGGGATCATCTGGCCATCATGTCTGAATTTAAATTGGATATAGATACTCCCTATCCTCTCCCTTCTCTCTCCAAACTACAGGAGAAACCGGAAAGACTGCCTTACAGTTCGAATCACATCAAATACAAGCACTACGGCAAATTAGTTGAAAAACTCATAGACAAAATCAAAGAGCTGGAAGATCCGGAACAAAAAAGAGCACTGATCGTTCTGACCGCCAACCACATGAAGAAATCATTCCTCACCTGGAATAAAGATAGCGTCGAAGACGAACAAATCTATAACGACATCAACACCTTATGCGGCTGTACCGTTATCTTACCGGAGGGTATGACTCTTTCCAATCCGAAAGATCTGCTACAGAAAAAGAGCAAGCCCAGTTCCAATAAGCCGATGAACAAAAACTACCAGAAGAATAACAATAACAACAATAATAAAGGCAACAATAACCGGCAATATTACAAAAAGAACGGGTAAAAGATGCAGGTAGTCACCATACTGGGAAGCAATTCCGGCAATAAACGCCAGCTTATAACAGAAGCCATTCGAATATTGTCATCGACAGAGCAATGGGTAATGGCTTCGTCGTTTTACGAAACAGCCCCCTGGGGCTTCGAATGTGATGAAAACTTTCTCAACCAGGTCGTTGTTTTTCAAACCCGGTTATCGGCCTTCGATTTTTTACAACGTTGTCTCGAAACAGAAAAACGCTTAGGACGGATCAGACTTGCCGGCGGACCCCGCTATTCTTCCCGTCCGATCGATATCGACCTGTTATTTTATGATTCTGTCATTCTGAATACGCCGGATTTAATACTTCCTCATCCCCGTATGCAGGAGCGCAATTTTGTACTGACTCCTCTGGCAGAAATCTTACCGGATTTTGTCCATCCGGTATTTCAGAAAACAATCGCCACCTTACTACAGGAATGTCCGGATAAGCTAGAAGCCCGAAAACTTCCGGACCAATCTTGCTTCTGAAGCTTCAGCAAGCAAGAAAATAAACTGGATGAATAAAACTTTTTTAGTTACAGCGATTACATAAGTTACCATGGTTTCAACGGTTAGACTTGACTTTTAAAACTTTTGTAACCGTTGAAACCTATCTAACTATTTTAAAAGTACCTTTAAACCAAGTATCATCCGATTCTTCGGATCTCTGCACCGATCGCATTCAATTTTTCATCGATATGCTCATACCCCCGGTCGATCTGGTCGATATTATGAATTGTACTGACTCCCTGAGCCGATAGAGCGGCGATCAACAGAGCAATACCGGCCCGAATATCGGGAGAGGTCATTTTGGTAGCCCTTAACTGTGATTCGTGATTCTGTCCGATGACTGTCGCCCGGTGGGGATCGCAAAGGATGATCTTAGCTCCCATATCGATCAGCTTATCAACAAAGAACAAGCGACTCTCGAACATTTTCTGATGAATCAACACACTTCCTTTAGCCTGGGTTGCGACCACCAGGAACACACTCAGTAAGTCGGGTGTCAAACCGGGCCAGGGCGCATCCGCAACCGTTAGAATCGAGCCATCGATAAAATCCTCGATCATATAATGCTCCTGACGCGGAATATACAGATCGTCTCCGCGTTCCTCGATCCGGATACCGAGACGGCGGAAAGAATCGGGAATGATTCCCAATTGGCGTATATTCACATTCCGGATCGTAATCTCCGAACGGGTCATGGCAGCCAATCCGATATAACTTCCCACTTCGATCATATCGGGCAAACAACGATGATGACAACCTTTCAGCTCCTTCACTCCCTCTATGGTCAGAAGATTCGAAGCTATCCCCGAAATCCGGGCACCCATCGCATTCAGCATCAGACATAATTGCTGGATATATGGCTCACAAGCCGCATTATAGATCGTAGTCATTCCCTCTGCCAATACCGCAGCCATAATAATATTAGCCGTACCTGTCACCGAAGCTTCGTCGAGCAACATATAACACCCCCGTAATTTCTCAGCCGAAGCCCGGAAGCAACCCTCCGAACTATTATAATCGAAAGTAGCCCCTAATTTCTCAAAACCCAGGAAATGAGTATCCAACCGCCTCCGGCCGATTTTATCTCCACCGGGCTTAGGGATCAATCCACACCCGTAGACTGCCAATAGTGGCCCGAGAATCATGATAGACCCCCTCAGACTGACCGCTTTATTATAAAAATCTTCCGTTTCGAAATAATCAAAATTGATATCCGAAGCCTTGAAGACAAATTCTCCATGTGCAGGGTGTCCGACCTGTACGCCCATCCCCTGCAATAATTCGATCAGCTTCAAAACATCCAGAATCTCAGGGACATTGGATAAGGTTACCTCTTCTTTGGTCAGTAAACAGGCACAGATCACTTGTAATGCCTCATTTTTAGCTCCCTGAGGACATAATTCCCCTTTCAGTCTTCTTCCTCCGGTAATTGCAAATTTACTCATATCGCTTATTTAAAAGAACGGCAAACGACTGCCGAAAAACAAACTATCCATATCAACAAGCTCTGTATCAACTTCTAATCGCCAATCGTCATTCCTAAACCGCCCATCAATTTAAAATCCGATTCAATCATTCAAAGTTATCAAAAAAGGCGTAAAACAAAAATAACTTCAATTTTATATTGTCTTAAATCAATTATATGGTTACATTTGTAGGTATTGTAATAAATATTCAAAATATTCGGAGATGAAGAACTTTTTGAAATATACCCTGGCGACTATTGTGGGTATAATGATTGTCCATGTTATTCTGTTTTTTATTTTTATCGGGTTTATCGGAGCTATCGCTTCTTTTTCAGAAAAAACAGTTACTGTAAAAAATAATAGCATTTTAACTATTAAACTGGAAGGAGAAATTCTGG
This sequence comes from Odoribacter sp. N54.MGS-14, assembly GCF_000980295.1. Lineage (NCBI taxonomy): Bacteria > Pseudomonadati > Bacteroidota > Bacteroidia > Bacteroidales > Odoribacteraceae > Odoribacter > Odoribacter sp. N54.MGS-14. The sequence continues at coordinate 12,409 of NZ_LARL01000070.1, forward strand.
ACCGGACTTCCGACAATCCCCTCGACAATATTGATTTTCTCTCATTCACTCCAAAGAAAAATCTGGGATTAAATAAAATATTAGCCAGTATACAAAAAGCAGCCAAGGATTCGCGTATCCAGGGAATTTATCTGGACCTGACCGAAATTCAGGGAAATTTCGGAGCCCTGGCCTTTACTCAGGAAATCCGGAACGCTTTACAAAAATTCAAGGAAAGCGGAAAGTTTATTTACAGTTATTCGAACCTGGGATATTCCCAAAAAAGTTATTATCTGGCTACCGTTGCCGACAAAATCTTTGTAAACCCCGAAACACCTTTGTTGTTAACCGGAATGAGCAGTAGCATCTCTTTTTACAAAGAGACTCTGGCCAAACTGGGCATACAACCCGAAGTAGTGAAAGTCGGTAAATTTAAATCAGCCGTAGAGCCTTTTATCTCCGACGAAATGAGTCCCGCCAACCGGGAACAGGTACAGAAATACCTCGATTCTTCCTGGGGGACGATTGTGCAAGGAATTGCAGAAAGCCGGAACATCCCCGTCGATTCGATCAATGCCCTGGCGAATCGTTTCGATTTCTACACCACCCGCCAATTTCAGGATTTCGGTTTCTTCGACGGTGTTCTCTACGAAGATCAGATGCTGGCCTTATTGAAGGAGAAATGTGGGGTAGGAAGTTCGGATCCATTGAACCAGATTGCTCTGACCGATTATCAGAATGCCTCGGTTCCGGAAGTACCGATCGAATTTAATAAAGACAAAATTGCCGTCGTATATGCTTCCGGAGAAATCGGACTGGAGCAAAAAAATAATACCATAGGGCCGGAGCTCGCAAAAACAATCCGCAAAATCCGGGAAGACAATACTGTGAAAGCCATCGTCCTGCGCGTAAACTCACCGGGAGGCAGTGCCCTGACTTCCGACATTATCTGGCGGGAAGTCGAACTAGCCACACAAACCAAACCGGTGATCGTTTCTATGGGTAATGTAGCAGCTTCAGGAGGATACTATATTTCGTGTGCAGCCGACACCATCGTCGCCGAACCGACGACTTTGACCGGTTCGATCGGAATCTTCGGTATGTTTTTCAGTGGCGAAAAACTGATCGAAGATAAGATGGGAATCCATACCGATGTAGTCAAAACCAACGATCACAGTGATTTCGGCGGAAGCTATCCCCTCCCTTTACCGGTCAGTAACCGGGCTTTAACTCCCTACGAAAGGAATGTACTGCAAAACTATGTCAATCAGGGGTATGAAACCTTTCTGAGCCGTGTTATGTCCGGCCGCGGTTTAACCCATGACGAACTTCATGCTATCGCTCAGGGACGGGTATGGACCGGAGAAGATGCCCTGAAAATCGGTTTAGTAGATGTGTTGGGAGGATTAGAAGATGCGATTCGGATTGCGGCTCAAAAAGCCGGTATCGAAAAATACAACCTGACGGAATATCCGGTAGTAAAAAGTCCGATAGAGGAATTATTCGCCGAGTTTACGACAGAAGTAAAAGCACGCCTGTTGAAAGAAGAACTAGGCACTTTCTATACGACTTGGGAACAGATGAAAAATAAGGTAGAAAACCAGGGATTACTGGCACGTATTCCCTATGATATTGCATTCCACTAGCAAGTTCACAAGCTATTTACCAACAAAAACCACGGCCATGGCATTTGTCAAAATAATATTGTTGCCACTCAGTGTTATTTATGGTGTTGTCACCGGAGCACGCAATTTTCTTTTTCATATCGGAGTACTGAAATCACAAACTTTCAGGGTACCTGTTATTTGTGTCGGCAATATTACTGTAGGAGGTACCGGAAAAACGCCTCATACAGAACTGATCATCTCGGAGCTAAAAAAGAAATTCCGGGTAGCCTGTCTCAGCCGGGGGTATAAACGCAAGACCAGAGGCTTTATCCTGGCCAACGAACATTCTACCGCCGCTGAAATCGGTGACGAACCGATGCAGATCAAAAGTAAATACCCGGATATTCTGGTAGCTTGTGATGGTAACCGAGTGAGAGGAATCCAAAAACTTCTTGCCTTACCGGAACCTCCCGAAGTGATCCTGCTGGACGATGCTTTCCAACACCGATATGTACAAGCCGACAAAAATATCGTTCTGATCGATTATAACCGTCCGGTACACGAAGATTGTCTGCTTCCGGCAGGCCGGTTAAGGGAAAGCGTACAAGCACTGAAGCGAGCTGACTATATTATCGTCACTAAATGTCCTAAAAGTATCCAACCGATAGAAAAGAGGATTTTATCCAAACACTTAAAGATAAAGCCTTATCAACAACTCTTCTTCACCACCCTGGAATACGGTAAGATCAAGCCTCTTTTCCCGCAATACGAATCTATCGTACCGGACCGAAGTAGCAGTATCCTGTGCCTGACAGGCATAGCACAACCCGGTCCTTATATCGATCATTTGAAAACTTTCACCTCGGATATCACCGAAATCCGGTATCCGGATCATCATCATTTCTCCAAAAAAGATTTTCAGCAGATTGCCCGGGCTTTCGAATCCATCGAAAATCCGAAGAAATATATATTCACCACCGAAAAAGATGCGGTGCGGCTGAAAGCTTGTCCCTTACCCGAAGAATTGCAAAGGGTGATTTATTATATTCCGGTGGAACCCGTATTTATCGACCAAGACGATTTACTATTAAACGAAATATCAGAATATGTTAGGAAAAATCAAAGATAGTGCAGCTTATATTTCCCGTTTTCTGGAAGGGGAAAAATATCGGATCGGTATCATCCTGGGTACAGGATTAGGAGAATTAGGCAAATCGATAGAAATAAAACATACGATTCCCTATGCCGGAATTCCTCATTTCCCGGTATCCACCGTCCAAGGACACAAAGGAAATCTATTAATCGGGAAATTCGGCGGGAAAAACGTAATCGCAATGCAAGGACGTTTTCATTTTTATGAAGGTTATCCGATGCAAGAAGTCACTTTTCCTATCCGGGTATTACATGAATTAGGCGTGAAGTATCTCTTCGTTTCCAATGCTGCCGGTGGTGTCAACACTCAATTTCTGGTGGGCGACCTGATGATCATCACCGACCATATCAATCTCTTCCCGGAACATCCGCTGCGAGGGAAAAACATCGACGAACTCGGTCCCCGTTTCCCCGGAATGACTGATGCCTATAGCCCCAGAATCATCCGGCTGGCAGAAGAATGCGGGAAAAAATTAGGTATTCCGTTACAGCATGGAGTATATGCCGGCCTGCAGGGCCCCTCTTTCGAGACACCGGCAGAATACAACTGGATCCGGGTTATCGGAGGAGATGCTGTAGGCATGTCCACCGTACCCGAAATCATTGTAGCCCGCCATATGGGTATGGAATGTTTCGGTATGTCGGTAATCACCAATAGCACGGCTTCACCGGAACTGATCAAAACCAACCACACTGAAGTTCAGGACATCGGCAATACAGCCCAACCCCGCATGACAGCCCTATTCCGCGAGATTATTGCAGAACTAGAGAGTTGAAAGAGTTGCTGAGTTACTGATTTGTAGAGTTGTAGAGCTAAATAAGTTACAAAGTTATTGAGTTAAAGGAGTTGGATCTAATCTGATAACTGTAGCTTATTGAACTCAGCAACTCAGTAACTCTTATAACTCAGCAACTCTTTTAACTCAGCAACTCTTTTAACTCAACAACTCAGCAACTCTATAACGTAATTTATTTATCTTTGGGGCAAAATTGAAGTTTTGAAGGAATTTTCTTGGGATATTAATCGTTTCAGGTCCGGTGATCGAAGTGCATTTCAGTTTGTTTTCGATAACTTATATCAAACTTTATGCTTATTCACGAACCGTTTCTTGAAAGATCTTCCTGCAAGTGAAGATATTGTGCAAGAAAATTTTTTATCCCTTTGGAACCACAGGGAAGAAATGGAATCGATGGTACACATCAAATCTTTCCTATACCTCATCAGTCGTAATTCGGCCCTGGATTATCTGAAGCATCAAAAGATTAAAAACCAGTATGAGCAAAAAGTACTGGAAGCTGAAGTGACAGAGAATTTCGAGTATTTCGTTATTGCAGAAGAGGTAGAGCAAATCTTACTCAAAACCCAGGAAAGTCTTCCCGGGAAATGTAAAGAGATTTTTATCCTGGCCATGCAAGGAAAAGACAACGAAGCCATTGCCAAAACTTTGAATATCTCCGTCAATACAGTAAAAACCCAGAAAAAAATAGCTTATAAAAAACTGAAATCGTACATAACTGAAATAGGCTGTATCCTGCTGTGGCTGCATAAGATGTAAAATTTCATCTATTCTATTTATCTTTCATTTTAAATAAATTTTCATTTTTTTTCACCCAAACCTGTTACTGAATCGTAATAGACATAAAGATAAAAAAAATGAAAAAACTAAATCAATCTTTTCATATATCACAGCTTATCATCCGGAGTTTTCAACAGGAATTAGATGAAAACGGAAAACGGGATTTAGTATCCTGGTTAAACACAGATCCGAGGAATCAAGCTCTTTACCAGGATCTCCAACAAAAAGATCTGGCAGAGAGGAAGCAACAAATCAAACAACTACACCCGGAAAAAAGTTGGAAACAACTGGAAAGACAAATTCATTTCAAGCGTAATAATCATTATCTTACTATTTTCAAATATGTAGCGATCTTACTGCTCATTCTTTCAACCGGACTATACTATTACAGCCAACGTTTTACAACCGATAAGCCCTTCACTCCGACAGTCACGGCAAACATTCCGGTTCCCGGAAGTACTAAAGCGATTTTAATACTGGAATCAGGGGAAGAAATAGAATTAACGAGCGGACAAAATTTCTGTTTACAACAAGATACGAATATCCAGATTCTTAATACGGATAACATTCTGAGAATCAATATTTCCGATTCAACATCACCCCTCAAAGAGAATTATTCTACTTTATCCGTACCGAAAGGCGGCGAATACCGAATTGTTTTGAGTGATGGAAGTAAAGTATGGCTCAATTCTGACAGCCGGCTCCGTTTTCCTTCCCCTT